>DUHK01000133.1 GCA_013330915.1 Methanosphaera sp.
GCAACATCTTCTTCTGTGGAACCGTTATCAAGTAATACAAGTAACGGAAGTTTTTGTCCATGACGTTCGGCATCTTCCAATGCATAGGATAAGTCTTTTACAACATCTTCCAGTTCATAGAAAGGTGCTTTACTTGGTGAACGTTTAAAGAAATGCCATTCAGCATCTGCATCATTGCTTTCTTCTCTTAAAAGAGGTAACACAGCCTGTTCCACGGCCACTCCTGCACATATACCGTCAGCATCTGCATGATGTCTAACAAGAATGCTTCTACCATCAAGAATTGCTTTTCTTATAGCTTTTGCTGCTAATGCAAGTTTTGGTCTTAACAAGTCAAGAATTTCACTTTCAACCATAACGGAAGTGTCTTCAGGTTCTGCCTTTTTATCCATTGCCTCGGAAACAAGTTGTTTGAAGTTTTCTTCTTCTTCATCTTCAAGTTTTTCAATGTTTTCAGATTCTATCTGAATCTTTCCACCGTGTAATGAAACTTCTCCAAGTATTTCTACAACGTCTTCAACTTCCAGTTCAGGATACATCCTTACTCCAGGTTCATTGAAAGCTGCAGCCCATGTAACATCACTTTCGTCACGAACTGTGAATATTGTAGGTCCGCTTGTCTGTTGAATTTGAATAATTTCCCCTTGAATTGCAACGTTTCTTCCAAGATTATCTTCTGAAAGGTCTGCAATTTTTGTTCTTTTAACGTTTCTTTTAACTTTTATAATTTCATAGTCACTACCATATTTGGTCTTGGAATATGTTAAATCAACATCCATTTTACCTTTGTGAGGTTTGATTTCGGATATTTTGACAACAATTTTATCTCCAACTTTTTCTTTTGGATTTCTTGATCTTAGTAATCCATATACACTTTTACTGAGACTGACAAAGAATCCGTATTTTTCTACTCTGGTAATGACTCCTTCATAGTCACTTCCGATTTCAAGATCTTCTATTTGACATGAAGGGTTTAATACATGCACTACTGCTTTGTTGGCGTGTGATGTATTTTGATTGTTAGTCATATTTAAAACTCCTACTTTTATAGAAAATGATATTTTCTACTTTGACAAGTTTAATGTATAAATTTGTCAGGATACTGTTGTTCTAATTCAATACGTTTATCTGAATATTCAAGGGCACTTTCCATATTCTTTTCGGAATTTCTAAAGAGGGACAATGCCTTGCTAGGATTATTGTTTACATTATCTAATCCATTATACATTTCAACAGTAGCATTGATTTTGTATTCCAGTTCCATTATCGTGTAATTAAAGTATTGTACCTGTAATGATTGGTTGTTGTTGATGGACTTTTTCAATGCTTCTTCCGTACTTTCCTTGGCTAAAACGTATTCCTTGTATGATTCGTTAATGTGTTGTGTTGTTAAAGTATAATTTTTTGCGTTTAAATAAGCCACTGATTGATTATATTCATAGTTTGCCTTTTGTATATGCGTATTTATTGACTGAACTTCAATATTTGCCTTATTGATTTCGTTTACACATACAAAAGCTATGATGACAATTAATAAAAGAGTAATTGTTCCAATTATTAATTTTTTATTCATATAACGTATTCCATATATTTTTTAAACAATAATAATTTATGTATTTTTTAGTTTAAATACTTGGATATAATATTTATTTTCTGAACAATCATTAATTAAAAATTTAAAATATACTTAAAATTAGAATTTTATGTTTAAAAGGAGGTGAAATTATAGAGTATAATTAATTATACTCTTATGCAACTAAGCTTTTTCAAAGTTAGTTGTTGTAACACGGTAATTTTCGTAAGCAGTTCTAGGGCCGGTTACTAATGTAATGTTGTTAATAAATTTTATATTAGTAACTTTTGCTGGTAAATCAATTGATAAATTGATTACACCATCTTTAATGTTAAAGGTTGTTGCATTATTTACTTTTATACTTACACCATTAATTTTTACGTTTAATTTGCTTATACCAATTACATTATTGTTTTTGTAGTCTTTAATGTTTCCTTTAATGATTAATTTTCTGGAAGACATGTCAACTGCAAGTTTAGTAGTTGTAATGGTTACTTTGCTTTTTTTAACCGTAAATGTATCTGTTGGTTTTGCAGGTGTGTTGTAATTTGGATTGAATAAACTTGTTGTAACAACATATTGTTTTACTTTACCATCTGTAGTGTAAGCAGATGTTCCTTTAGGTATAGTATAGTTGTATGTTGCAACTCCGTTGTTTATTTTAACTTTTAAAGTGTTGTTTGAACTGTCTTTAAGAGTTTTTCCATTTATTTTAAATATTACATATGCTTTAGCATTATTTGCCATTGCTTTACCTGTAGCTGCATCAGTAACCTTAGCTGTAAATGTTACAGTATCATATTGTTGATTGGTTTTTGGGTCAACAGTTATTGTAAGTTTAGCATTTCTTAAACTGACTGTTGCTTTAGCAGCTGTTGCAGTTTTGTTTGCTAAATAAGTTGTTGTACCACCGTATGATGCAGTTATATTACCATTATTAAATCCTTTTTGAGCTACTACTGTTGTAGTTGCAGCTCCGTTTTTAACATCAATTTTGTTTGAAACAGTTTTACCATTTATTTTGAATACTAAGACTCCGCCAGTTACAGCTTTACCGTCAACACCTTTAACAGTTGCGGATAAAGTCATTTTATCGTCCACTGCTGCAGAAGCTTTGCTTACTGTAATAACAGTTGCGACTTTTACAACTGGTTTTGTGTCTTCAAATGTGTTTCCTGTAATTGTTGCAGAATTTCCAGCGCTACATATAGTACCATAGTATTTGGAAGTATCAGCATTTTTATTGTTGGAAACTGTAGCACCAGTACCGATGCTTACAATAGCTGTTCTTTTACTGTTTGGATCAGTATTCATTATAAATGTATTGTCCGTAATTTTATTACTGGTTCCACGTGAATACAATGCTCCACCGTAATTAGAAGCTTTATTTGTTGTGAATGTATTTTTAGTTACGGTGGCTTGTCCACCAGTATCTAAATATACTGCTCCAGCAGAACCTGCTGCAGAGTTATCTGTAAAAGTATTGCCTTGAATGGTTGCTTTACTTCCACGAATGTATGCAGCTGCTCCGTCACCGACGTTTCCAATTAGTTTAACGTTGTTAGCGGTAAATTCGTTGTTTAGAATTTTTATACCAGTACTATCATCGTATACTGCTCCACCGGTTCTGGAAGCTGTGTTTTGTTGGAATACATTTTTCTCAAGGGTTACACTGTCACCGGTATTGTAGACAGCGGCAGCGGTTTGGTTTGAAAGGTTTTTAGTAAATTTGTTGTTTTGTACTAAAGTACCTGAACCTGAATTGTATATTGCTCCACCGTTTCTAGCACCTGAGTTTTGAGTAAAAGTGTTTCCAGTGATTTTGGTGTTTTTTGCTGTGGTGGTGATTGCTCCACCTGAGATTCCAGCAACGTTGCTTGTGAAAATGTTGTTGGTTATTTCTGTATTTTCAGCATTGGTTGAGATTGCTCCACCGTACTGAGAAGCGTAGTTTTGTTTGAAAGTGTTGTTAACAATAACCTTTTTTCCACCGGCATCAGCTTTTATAGCTCCTCCGGAATTTCCCATATCAGCACCATTTCCGTTAGTAAAAACAATATTTTTTATTTCTACATTGGAATTTCCACCTAAATAAAAATGTCTAAATTTGTTTTGAGCATCAAATATAACACTTTGACCAGATTTTCCTGTAACGGTGTATGTGCCTTCGTAGAATTTAATAGTTTCTGAAAGTTTGTATGTTCCTCCATTAACAATTAAATTTCCACCTTTGTTTCTTTGAAGGTTTGTTACACCAGTTTTAAGGTCATAAGGACTGCTTTCTGTTCCAGCATTTGATGATTTACCATTAGTTGCAACATAATATGTGTTGGAACTAGTGGCAGTTTTTTTATTATCAACTGCTTTACCTTTTTTAAGAGCATCTGTAGCTGTTTGTGTAGTATCAACAGATTTTAAATCATCTTGTTGGATTGTAGTATCATCTACAGATTTGTCAGTGTTATCTGCAGCTACAACTGTAGATACACATAAACTAATCATAATTAAGCTCAAAAAAACAAGTAAAATGCTTTTTTTACTCATCATTTTTATTTTTTCCCTTATTTTTAAGAATGAAATTATTCATTCATTTAACTATTTATTAAAAGTATTAATTATACTTTTATTGAAACATGTGAATATTTAAACTATGATTTTTTTTTTAAAAATTGTATAAAAAAAGGTACAATCCATTGAATTAGGGCAATTTCAATCATTAATTTATGTCTTTAAAAAAAGGTTTTTTGGAGGGTTATTTTTTAAATATGCTTTTAATAGATCTAAGTGGTTTGGTTAATTTCCAACTGTTTGAAGACAATATCAGATCATTAACTTTTTTAAGTTCCTTATTGTTTTTTAATAAAGATTTATTTTCATTTTTAAGTTCCCGGTTCTCTTTATTGATGTTTGCATTGTATTCTTTTAGTGTTTTGTTGGATGTAATAAGATAATCATTATCCCTCTCTAACTGGTGTTTTTCATTTTCAATGATTTCCATTTTATTTTTTATAATCTCATTTTCTCTGATTAATTCTTTTCTTTCATTAGTTAATCCATTTTTTTCTTCAATCAATCTATCATTCTCCAGAACAATTTCTTTTTGTGAACTGATAATTTCCTGTTGATCCAGTTGTAACTTCTCATTATTCTTTATTATTTTATTTAGTTTATCTTTCAGTTTATTCTTTTCATCTTCTAACTCTTTATTCAATTTAGTCAAATCTACTTGGGGCGGTTGTTGAACATTGTTAATCTTCAAATATTCCTCATAGTTTTTTGAATTAACCAGTCTGTTGTATCGCTCAAGGATGTTTTCAGGAAGATTCAAATCATTTATGTTAATTTTCATCAATTCATATTTGACGCTTTTATAGTACATTTCCGAATTTGATGATATTACATATAATATCAACTGAACGATTTTGAATTCATAGAAATATGATTTGAATTCTTCAAATATATTGTTTTGTTTGAGTATGTTCTCAACTATGTCACATATTCTCAGAATGTCTATTGAATTTGTCGAAGTGTTGCTGACTGAGTTAATGTTTGATGTACGGTACTGATAAAAGGTTTCAGGAACAAAGGATATTCTTTTTGCCTTTATAATTGTTTCAACATGGAATGGCACATCATCAAAAGCAATGTTTTCCTGAAATCTGAAGTTGTTCTCCACTTTCAAAAAATCCTTTTTGAATAATTTTATCCATGGAGCAAAATAGGAATTCATCACGTAGCGGGGAATGTCTTTGTATGTAAATGTAAAATTGTTGAAATCCACATCATCAAATTCCTTTTCCAATTCAATTCCTGGTTTGTCAAGATTAATTCTTTCACCCTCACGGTACCATGAAATTTGTGAAAAAACCATATCCGAATCGTTGTTTTTGGCATTTTCATACAATTTTTCAAATGCATCTTCACGGATAAAATCATCAGGATCAAAGAAGTAAATGTAATCTCCTTCGGCATTTTCAATTCCCACATTTCTTGCAGAGCCACAACCACTATTTTCTTTATCAATAACTTTTATTCTGCTATCTCTTTTTTTAAAATTGTTTAACATTCTCAAAGATTGATCAGTGGAGCCATCATTAATGCATATCACATCAAAATCAGTAAATGACTGATTTAAAATGCTGTTTATTGATTCTGTTAGAAATTCTTCTGAATTGTATACGGGAACTATCACGGATATTTTACTCATAATAACACCAACCCTAATATTTCTTATGGCAATCACAAATGCTCTCTGCTATTTTTTTCATAATCTTATCGTACTTTTTTGAGGAAGTATCTGGTAAGATGTCCTTAATAATTGTTTTCTGATTAATAATAATTGTATTTTCCTTATCATTTAC
>DUHK01000049.1:0-654 GCA_013330915.1 Methanosphaera sp.
GACTTAGCACAACACTACTTAGCTAAAGCAGGAATCATAGCAACAAGAAGAGTTAAAAAATCCGACATGGAAAAATTAGCAAAAGCAACCGGTGCAAAAATCGTTACAAACATCCAAGACTTAACCTCAGCTGACCTCGGAGAAGCAGGTTGCGTAACAGAAGACAAAGTATCCGGTGACGACATGATCTTTGTAAAAGCATGTAAAGATCCTAAAGCAGTAACCTTATTATTAAGAGGTTCAACAAGCCACGTTGTAGACGAAATCGAAAGAGCAGTTGAAGATGCAATAGGTGTAGTAGCTTCCACAGTAGAAGATGGTAAAGTTGTTGTTGGTGGAGGAGCTCCTGAAATAGCAATCGCAAAAGGATTAAAAGACTACGCAGAAACTATCAGCGGAAGAGAACAATTAGCTGTAATGGCTTTCGCAGAAGCATTAGAAGTTGTACCAAGAACCTTAGCAGAAAACGCAGGTTTAGACAGCATCGACTCATTAGTAGATTTAAGAGCAGCTCACGAAGATTCAATATACATGGGATTAAATGTATTTGAAGGTGGAGTAGCAGACATGAAAGAAGCTGGAGTAATCGAACCTCAAAGAGTTAAAAAACAAGCTATCCAATCTGCAGCAGAAGCAGCTGAAATGATTTTAAGA
>DUHK01000049.1:723-5005 GCA_013330915.1 Methanosphaera sp.
GACGACGTAATCGCATCATCCAGTCAAGGTGACGTAGCAGCAGCTCAAGGTATGGATGGAATGGGCGGAATGCCTCCAATGTAAGATTAGATAATAATCTTAATGTGTTAAATTACCTTAAAATTAGACTATTAGAATATAATCTAAAGTATTAATTGTATTAGGGAAAATCCATGATATTTAATCATGGATTACTTTTTTTTTATAATTTTTTAAATTAAATATTTATTTCTTTTTAAACAAAATTAGATACATAAACAATATTGAGTGTTTTTATGGAAAAAATTTTAGATTTCAACGAATTATTCTTTGGAGACCTATCTGAATACAAAAAATTAATCATAGGATTACTTGAATCCCTAAAAAACGTTACTCCTGCATCATATTGGAGCATGGATACGGAAGTAGAAAAAGGATTGTCAACAACAATAGCAATGGAAATAATCAATTTGATTCTAGATTCATTAGATAAAGTTTCAGATAATTTATATTCAAATGATATAATTACACATGAATATCCTTTCTTTGTGGAAATCAAGGAAATGATAGAATGTCTTTTATTGGATCCAATTTATGAATCAGATACATATATCAATCTGGCAATAACATTGTTTTCTGATTTTTTCACTTTGCTGGAAGTAAAACTCTTGCTCTTTGATGGATGTTCAATAGAAATAGAGGCACCCAATGAAGTACTTGAAGAATATGATAAGGAACTTGATCAATATCTAATTCGTTTAGATAAATATCGTGATGAATTCATGGATTTACACAAATAAAAAAAAATAAAAAAAGAAATTAATTCAACAGTTCAAATGTTTTAACCAATAAATCATACGTTCTATCGGTTGACTCTTGTTCTGTTATGTTTTCGGGAATTTCATAAACCAAGGTAGGATAACCCCTGTCAGCCAAAGGTTTTGAAACTAATTCGATGGAAGTGCTTTCATAGGATGTAGCATTCTTATCGGTTTTGAAATAGTTAAAATCTATCCCACTATTTTTAACACCTTCAGCTATTCTGACAGATTCATCATCCATTGCAGGAGTAGCCAGGTAAAATCCTTCACCGTAACCTTCAATATGAGAATGACTTATTATCACAGCATCAGCTTTTGATTTGTAAATGTCAGGTAAGACAATGTCAGCCACCAAATGTTCCCCATTATATCTACTGTTTTTATAGTCTTCGGCATCTTTTGTAACTGTAACATTGTAATTAATCAATATGGCATTATGTGTAAGGGCAAATCTTTTGGCAGATTCTATCTCAGGATTAATTGCTAGATTTTCTCTTGGATGTATTCCAGTTATTAAAATAATCGTTTTTTCTGCATTATAATGATTGTATATGTCCTTTGTTACATAACCCATATCATTAGATCCCAGTTCTTCATGAGAATGCCATTCATAAATTAAATAAGGTACCGTGACTATAATCATTAAAAACATAATAATTGTTACTATCTTCTTGAGTAAACTCATAGTCTCAATCCCTATAATATATAGTATTGAGTTATGCATTTAAATATTTATTATAAAAAAAGTATTTTAGGGGGTCAGAAGTAAGAAAGTTTTATCGGTTTCTTGATAGTACATGTATTGCAACAGTACCTCCAGTTCCACCAATGTTTTGTGTGAGACCTATTTCAGCACCATCAACTTGTCTTTTATCTGCGTCTCCTCTTAATTGCCAGGTTATTTCTGCAGCCTGAGCAATTCCTGTTGCACCTAATGGGTGACCTCTTGCTTTAAGTCCACCGGATGTGTTAACAGCTACCTGACCATCTCTTTCAATAAGTCCGTCTTCTATAGCTTGTCCACCTTCACCTTTCTTAAAGAATCCTAAATCTTCGATTGCTAATAATCCGTTAATACTGAAACAATCGTGAACTTCTGCAACATCAACATCTTTTGCTTCGATACCTGCAATATCATATGCTTTTCTTGAAGCGGTAATTGTTGACTGGATTGTTGTTAAACTTTTTCTGCTGTGTAGGGCTATCGTATCTGATGCCTGGGTTGATGCTTTTACATATATTGGAGTGTCAGTATATTTTTTAGCTTCGTCTGCAGGACAAACAATAACTGCTGCTCCACCGTCAGATACAGGTGAGCAGTCTAATATGTTTAAAGGTGCAGCTACTTTTGTTGAGTTAAGTACGGCGTCTACACTAATTTCTCTTTGAAATTGTGCTTTTGGATTTAATGCACCGTTTTTATGTCCAAGAACAGCAAATGATGCAATCTGTTCACGTGTTGTACCATATTCATACATGTGTCTTCTTGCCATCATCGCATAAAGTGATGGGAATGTAACTCCCTGTTGTGATTCCCATTCCTGGTCTGCTGCTGCTGCAATTGCCGGAGTAGCGTCTACTACATCGGTCATTTTCTCTACACCTGCAGCCATTACATTATCATAGTAACCTGAAGCTACGGCCATGATTGCTTGTCTTAGAGCTAATCCTCCTGATGCACATGCTGCTTCCACTCTTGTTGCTGGTATTGGTGCTAATCCTGAATGTTCTGCAATTAATGCACCAATGTGTTCCTGTCCTACGAATAATCCTCCAGACATGTTACCTATGTACATTGCATCAAGATCGTCTCCAGTCATATTAGCATCATGAATAGCTTCTATTCCTGCTTCCACAACTAAATCTCTAAATGATTTGTCCCATAATTCTCCAAATTTGGTTTGGGATACTCCTACTATTGCTACATCTCTCATGTTTTCACCTTTTTATGTTTTATGAGTCTAATCCATTTTAATTTTTCCTTTAAATTTAGCATAAGTAGCATAATCTACATAAGTTAAATTTTTCTGAATTTCATCAAGTGTTTTAGCGTTGTTTCTTACTTCTTCAATTCTGTCATTAACTGTTATGGTAAATGCATCACTACCTGCACCTGAACCATATGACACTGCAAATATTTTGTCTCCTGGTTTTGCAATGTCTAAAACTGAAGCTAATCCAAGTGGAGTTGCTCCGGAATATGTGTTTCCGATGTAAGGTGTTAGTAATCCCTGTTTATATTGTTCTTCACTGAATCCTAATTTTCTTGCAGCTCTTATGTAAAATTTACCGTTTGGTTGATGGAATACTGCATAATCATAATCAGCTGCTGTTGTACCAGTTTTTTCTAACATTCTGTTTGCTGCACCAAGAACATGCTTGAAGTATGCTGGTTCTCCGGTAAATCTTCCACCGTGTGATGGATATGTTTCTCCTTCTCTTCTGTAGAAGTCGGGAGTATCTGTTGTGTAACTGCATGTTTCTTCAAAGTCTGCAATTGTGTTGTCTTCACCTATTATGTATGCGGCTCCTCCTGCACTTGCTGTATATTCGAGTGCGTCACCTGGAGCACCTTGTGAAGTGTCTGCTCCGATTGCTAATCCGTATTTGATTATTCCGGATTTAACAAGTCCAATTGCTGCTTGAATTCCTGCTGTTCCAGCTTTACATGCAAATTCTAAATCTGCTGCAGTTAAATTAGGTGATGCTTGGATTGCATCGGCAACTATTGTTGCAGTAGGTTTTACTGCGTATGGATGGGATTCTGATCCCACATATATTGCACCAATATCTTGCGGATTTATTTCTGCACGAGCTAATGCACGTCTTGCTGCTTCTACAGAGATTGTAACTGTATCTTCATCTGGTCCAGGTACTGATTTTTCATTAACGACTAATCCTTTTGAAATAGAGTTTGGGTCATCTCCCCATACTTTAGCGATTTCTTCAACTTTTATTCTGTAAGAGGGGATATGAGCTCCATATCCAACAATTCCTGTCATTTTATCACCCTTGGTGTATACTTATTTTTTTAATTTTTTCTGCATTGCAGATAATTTATATTTTTTAAATATAATAATTTAAGAAAGTATATTTAGTCTATATTAATTAAATTTAAGTTCTTACATCTTAATATATTTTGTTTTATTTTTATATTTCATTTAAGTAATTGCTTGGTTTACTTCGGTTAAATGTGGTGAAAGTTACTTATTCATTTGAATATTTTCGAAAATATAATGATTATTTAAAATTTAACATTTTTTATATAGTATTTCTTATACATTTTTTTTTCAATGTTTATTTTAACACTTGTTTATTAATCTTTAATGTCTGGTTTAATTCTGAAATTCATTAAAAAGAGTTATTATTTATTTTAATGTCATTTGCGGTGTGTTTTGGATTTATAATATACTATTTGGATTAAAATAAATCTTTTTATGAGTTTATTTGTTTAAATATTTTCTATTTAACGGTCATTTTTT
>DUHK01000170.1:0-1885 GCA_013330915.1 Methanosphaera sp.
ACCAACATATCCAAATCTATGTTGTCTTCGATTAATTCTCCCCATTTTTCTATTAAATGTTTTATACGTTCTTCTTCCACGGCAGGTATTAAACCCAAATGTCTCTGTTCCATAGTGATGGATTTGTCCCTGACTATTCCCCCGATTACAGGAGTATTTGCCAGTGTTTCAACAGCTTCTTTTGTTTTTAAATAATGTTTTTGACTTTTGACGTTGTTTAAGATTACTCCCTGAATGTTTATTTGATTATCCAATGCCTTGAATCCCAGAGTCATTGCAGCTGCACTTCTAACCAAACTTCTACTGTTTATTATAAGAATGACTGGTGCATTTAATGCTTTGGCTATGGAGGATGTTGTTCCAACATCTGTTATGGGGCTGATTCCTTCATATAATCCCCTAACTCCTTCTATTATTCCATAATCAGCATTACTTCTTTCCATACCCTGTTTGAAGGATTGTCTTATTTGTCCATTTGACATAAAAAATGAATCCAAATTTCGTGCATTGTTTCCTGTGGCACATTTATGATATGATGGATCTATATAATCCGGCCCCACCTTAAATGATTGTATTTTATGTTTTTTTGACAAAGCCCTCATAATTCCTGTGGAAATGGTTGTTTTACCAACCCCACTGCCTGTTCCAGATAATACTACTCGTTTCATATAATAACCTTTAATTTAATAATTGCAACAGCTTTTGATTATATATTATATTTCAAAAACATCACATAAATTTTTTATGAATAACAAAAATACCTATATAAAATATGATATATAAAAAAAAGTACAAAAATAAATTATAGAATGTTTTTTTGTAAAAATTTGAGAAATTCAGTGAGAGATTGTGATGGTTAACGAAAGAATAGTTGCATTATCTAATCAATTAAGAGAAGAAGGTGTGTCAGTTAGTGTTCGCAGTACTAAAACAGCCTGCGATGTTTGGAACCTAATGAAAGGTTCTACTGATATAAAGGATATGCAATATGCACTTAAAACTGTTTATATTAAAGATACTCATGATGAACAGAAGTTTGATGATATCTTCGAAGAATTGTTTGCAGAGCCCGAAGAAGGTGTCAAACATACAACCAAGGAAGAGTCTGACAGTCCATTTAAAGACCCCGCAATAGAACAGGAAGACATAATGGGCTTGCCTGATTCACAGATTAGTGAAATACCAATAGAACAGATGATTCCCCCTGAATTTGATGCTGAAAATTTACAACAAAACAAGATTCATGAAAAAGATTTGTTGAAAAGCGATATCAACCATTTGAACACTTTTGATGAAAGAATAGTTGATTTATGCAGGAAATTAGGTAAAAAAATAGCAAACAGCAGAGCCCGAAGAAAAAGACTGATGAAATCAAATAACATCAATATGCCTCGTACCATACGTACAAATCTAAAGAATGGTGGTAAGTTAATAGATATTGTATATGCAAAACCAAAACTTAACAAAACCAAGCACATATTCCTGAATGATGTGAGCGGTTCATGTGATTGGATTAGTAACTGGTTTTTTTCAATAATCTACGGTTGTCAAAGGTCATTCGATAAGATTTCCTGTTTTGAATTTGACAGTAAAGTTATTGAAACAACAGATGCTTTGAAAACCGAATCCTATGAAATTTCCTATGAGGCAGTTACTTTAAAGAAACTTCAAAGAGGAATGATACATGGACAATCAGATATGGCAGCATCATTTAAAGAGTTTTTAGCAAGAACACATCTTAATCACAGGACAACAGTCATAATATTAAGTGATTGTAGGGATTGGCAGGGAAAAAGAGAAGATGGTATCCTTGAAAGTGCAGTGATACTTAAGGAAATTGTTACTAAAAGCGCCAAAGTGTTGATTTTCAATCCCGAACCTGAAA
>DUHK01000170.1:1996-2981 GCA_013330915.1 Methanosphaera sp.
TATGAAATTAAAAATTTGGATCATTTAGCCAGATTAATAACTGATTTGTGAGTGAGAATATGAAATATTTTATAAGATATGGAGAAATAGGAGTAAAAAGTCCGAAAATTAGAAGGAAATTTGAAAATAAACTTATTTCCAATATACAAAGCGAATTAAAGTGTAGTTTTGAAAATGATCAGGGCAGAATAACAATCGTTACTGATGAAAGTGATGAAAAAGTTCAGGATGTTCTTGGAAGAGTATTTGGTATTGTATCATACAGCCCTGTAAAAGAAACCAGAACCGATAAACAGGAAATTAGTGATTTGATTAACGAAATTTTACCGGAAGTTATCAAAAAGGGCAAATTTGATCCAAAAACTGATAGTTTTGCTGTGAGATGTAGACGTGTTGGAAAACATGATTTTTCCAGTCAAGAAATGGCAGCTTATGCGGGTTCGGTTGTGATAGATGCTACAGATGCTAAAGTTAATTTGTCAAATCCTGATTTTACGTTGTATGTTGAAGTAAGAGAAGATAAGACTTTCATATATCATGAAAAAATTAAGGGTCTTGGAGGATTACCTGTGGGTAGTCAGGGAAAGGTAATTTGTTTAATATCCGGAGGAATAGATTCTCCAGTAGCAGCATTCCAGCTTTTAAAAAGAGGATGTTCAATTACATTATTACACTGTGACAATTACCCCTTTACTGAAGGTTCTGTAGAAAAAGTTCTTAAAAATGCAGATAACCTCAGAAGATATTCTCTGGGAGAAGAAGTGAAAGTCTATTCTGTTAAATTTGGAAAATATCTTCAGCATGTTCAAAATGAGGCCCCTCCTAGAATGACTTGTGTACTGTGTAAAAGCGGTATGTATCAAATAGCATCCATGCTTGCAAAACGGGAGAAAGCCCATGCCATTGTTGATGGAAGTAGTATTGGTCAAGTTGCTTCACAAACCCTCAACAATATAGAAGTAACAAGATATCATTGTAAAATGCC
>DUHK01000156.1 GCA_013330915.1 Methanosphaera sp.
AATATAAATAAAATTATTACAAAATAATTTAATAAAAAGAAAAATATAAATTCATAATTTAAAAAAAACAACAAAAAATAATTAGTAAAAAATATATATTGATAAATTAAAAAATAAAATTATATAAAAATGAAAAACAAAGGTGGACCTAAGGATAGCAAAAATGGTTCAAATAAAGGAGGACCAGCCCCATCAAAAAATCCAGATCCCAAGCCAGCATCAAAAGATTCAAAGCCAAAAGATTATTCCACAGCAATTTTAGATCGTAAGAAAGCTCCTCATAGATTAATTGCTGAAGATGGACAAGGACCAAGTGAAGATGCCAGTGTTATTCAATTAACTCAAAAAAAAATGGATGAACTTAAAATTTTCAAATCTGAAACTGTTTTATTAAAGGGTAAAAAAAGAAAAGAAACAATATGTATATGCTTACCAGATGATACAGGTAGATTAACTGATGACAAAATTAGAATGGGAAAAGTTGTCAGAAACAATTTACGTATTAGACTTGGAGATATTGTTAGTGTTCATAAATATCAAACAATTCCAGTAGGAAACAGAGTTCATATCTTACCTTTCGAAGATACAATAGAAGGAATTTCAGGAAATTTAACCCAAACTTATTTAATTCCATATTTCAAAGATGCCTATAGACCAGTTCATAAAGGTGATACTTTTATTTGCAGAGGAGGATTTAAACAAGTTGAATTCAAAGTTGTAGAAACAGACCCAGAAAAATGTTGTATTGTCGGACCACAAACTGTTATTTTTGATGAAGGAGAACCAATTAAAAGAGAAGATGAAGAAAGAGCCGATGGTGTAGGATATGATGATATTGGAGGATGCAGAAAACAATTAGCATTAATTCGTGAAATGATCGAATTACCTTTAAGACATCCACAATTATTTAAAAATTTAGGTATTAAACCTCCAAGAGGAGTATTATTATATGGTCCTCCAGGTAGTGGTAAAACTTTATTAGCAAGAGCCATTGCAAATGAAACAGGCGCATTTTTCTTTTTGATTAATGGTCCTGAAATTATGTCAAAAATGGCTGGTGAAGCAGAAGGAAATTTGAGAAAAGCCTTTGAAGAAGCAGAAAAAAATTCTCCAGCAATTATTTTCATCGATGAAATTGATTCAATTGCCCCAAAGAGAGATAAAGTCCAAGGTGAAGTAGAAAGAAGAATTGTTTCCCAATTATTAACTCTTATGGATGGTTTAAAAGCCAGAGGTCAAGTCATAGTTATGGGTGCTACAAATAGACCAAATGCTTTGGATGCTGCCCTTCGTAGATTTGGAAGATTTGATAGAGAAATTGATATTGGAGTTCCAGATGAAACTGGAAGATTAGAAATTTTGAGAATTCATACAAAAAATATGAAATTAGCAGAAGATGTAGATTTGCAAAAAGTTGCTCATGATACTCATGGTTATGTTGGTGCAGATCTTGCCCAATTAGCCACAGAAGCTGGTTTGCAATGTTTAAGAGAAAAAATGGATGTTATAGATATTGAAGATGAAACAATCGATGCCGCCATTTTGGATTCAATGGCTGTAACTAATGATCACTTCCAACAAGCTTTAGGACAAACAAATCCATCTTCTTTAAGAGAGACTGTTGTAGAAGTTCCAAATGTTGCTTGGGAAGATATTGGAGGTTTAGAAGAAGTCAAAAAAAGTTTACAAGAAATGATTTTATACCCATTAGACCATCCTGATAAATATGTAAAATTTGGATTAAATCCTTCTCATGGTGTTTTGTTCTATGGACCTCCAGGATGTGGTAAGACTTTGATGGCAAAAGCTATTGCAACTGAATGCTCAAGTAACTTCATTTCTGTAAAAGGACCTGAATTATTAACTATGTGGTTTGGTGAATCTGAAGCAAATGTCAGAGAAATATTTGATAAAGCTAGACAAAGTGCTCCATGTGTCTTATTCTTTGATGAGTTGGACTCAATTGGTATTAGCAGAGGTTCAGGACATGGAGGTGGTGGAGAAGCCGCTGACAGAGTTATCAACCAACTTTTAACAGAAATGGATGGTATAGGAGTTAAAAAAAATGTGTTCATTGTTGGTGCTACAAATAGACCAGATATTTTGGATGAAGCTTTATTAAGACCTGGAAGACTTGATCAATTAATTTATATCCCATTGCCTGATTTAAAAAGCAGATTAAGCATTATTAAAGCTATTTTAAGAAAGACCCCTGTGGATCCAAAAATTCCTTTAGACTTTGTTGCTAAATTAACTGAAGGTTTTTCTGGAGCAGATTTAAAAGAATTATGTAATCAAGTTTGTAAATGTGCAATTAAAGAAGCAATTCAATTTGAAGAAGAAAAAAAAGCTTTACAAAAAGAAAGACCTGGACAAGATGTTGTTATGAATGATGACCCAGTTCCAATGCTTATGAAAAGACACTTTGAATATGGTTTAACTCATTGTGTTAAATCTGTACATGATGTTGATTTACAAAGATATGAAGATTTCAAGGCTAAATATGACCCTAACTTCTCTTTTGATAAAAAAGGAGGTGCTGGTGCTAATAAAATTCAATGG
>DUHK01000043.1 GCA_013330915.1 Methanosphaera sp.
GGGGTATCTGATAAACAAAACGCAGTATTTCCCAGCATAGCCATTGAAGAACATATACTTTCCTCATCCATTATGTCTAAAATTTCTCTCAATTCAGGTTTAATTAATTCTGCATTCTCTGAGAATTGTCTGGATAACTTCATAAAGTTTTCAACACTTGGATTTAAAAGCAGTGAATTAAGCAACTTCTTTCCACTGTCATTAATTCTTTTTTGAAATGTTGGGTTTTCAATAAAGTCTCCTGTATTTAATGCACTTAAAGTTTTTGTTATTACATAAACCGGTTTTGTTATAGGAATTTTATCTATTTTAGCAAGAACTGGTGAACCTTCTTTTAATCTTATAACCATCCCTCCATGCATTTCAGAAATTACATCTCCAAGTCCGCATGATTCTGAAATTTCGGTCAAATGAGCCAGTTCTCCACATTTATTAAATGAAATATTTAATCCCAGTAATTTGGGTAAAGTAAAACTCACACCCAAAGCAAATCCTGCACTGGTTCCGAATCCGGCACTAATGGGTAAATTGGTTTGATGGTTTATACAAATGTCATAGTCACTTAAGTCAAGTTCGTATTGTTGACTTAAGATATCAATTGCTCGGGGACTGATGGTATTTTTCATGCTTTTCTTATTGTTTAATTTTATGGTTATCTTTCCAGAACCTTCTTTCAGGGATGTTTCCGTAATAACTCCCTCATCCAATGCAATTCCAGCACCTCTGGAACCTTTCAGTATGGGATTTTCACTATTTACAATTTCAAAAAAACCTGTAATATGTGCCGGAACGAATACTTTAAGTTTATTAATCATATACTTATTTATATTTTTCTTTCCATAAATAACATATATATATAAAATTTTTATGAGAATATTCAGGAGTATTATTTAATGTCTGAAAATTTAAGAATAGATTTACATACACACAGTATATTTAGTGATGGGGAATTATTACCATCAGAACTAGCTAGACGTGCAGACGTATTGGGTCACAAGGCATTGGCAATTACTGATCACGTCGATGCTTCAAACATACAAGTTGCTTCACAAATTGCTGAGGCAGTTAATGATATCAGAGATAATTGGGATATAAATATCATTCCAGGAGTAGAAATTACTCACGTGCCAATAGAAGTTATTGATAAATTGGCAAACAAGGCAAGAAAATACGGAGCGGAAATCGTAGTTGTTCACGGTGAAACAATAGTTGAACCTGTAAGACCAGGAACAAATAGAATGGCAGCTGAATGTCCGGAAATAGATATTATAGGACATCCTGGATTAATTACAGAAGAAGAAGTTCAAATTGCAGTGGATAATGATGTTTCACTTGAAATAAGTGCACGTAAAGGACATTGTCTGGGTAACGGACACGTGGCAAAACTTGGATTGGAATATGGGGCTAATTTGGTCTTGGATACTGATACTCATGCACCGGATGATTTAATCAACTATGAATTGGCTGAAAGAATAGCAAAAGGTGCAGAAGTTCCTGAGTCAGAAATCCCTAAAATCTTAAAAGATAATCCGGAAAAAATACTTAAAAAACACGGATTATTATAAAAAAAGGAAGCTGAAAATTAATTTAAAACTTTGTAGGTTAAAACTACATCGTTGTCTATTTTTTTAATATTTTTTAATTCTAAATTTACACAATCATCAGGTTCAAATCCCTTTCCATCAACGAAAGTTTTGGAAGATGCGCCACCTAATATTTTTGAACCGATACATATAGATATTTCATCAACCAATCCATCTTTTAACATGGAGAAGTTTAATGTTGAACCGCCCTCTAATAATATTGATTTTATACCATATTCATATAGTTTAATCATGGCTTCTTTTAAGTTAATCTGCATCTGTCCACATACCAGAATGTCACATTTTTTTTCAAGTCTTTTAACATTTTCCGCAGGTGCATTTTCTGAAACGATAACAATTGTTTTTGCATCTTCATTTAATACAAGTGCATCCGGTGGAGTTCTGGCTTTACTGTCAATGATAATTCTAATTGGATTATCTTCAACAGAAGCTTCAATCTTATGGATGGTTAATTTCGGATCGTCAATAATTACGGTATTAATACCAACCATTATGGCATCGTATTTCTTTCTAAGTTTATGAACTCTAATCAGGTCTTCTTTACCGGAAATTTTAAGGGAACTGTCTTTTGTCGCAATTTTACCGTCAACGGTCATTGCAGAATTTAACAGGATGAATGGTTTCAAATTAACACCTACTTATAATCAACTTTCAAAGCCTTCAGAGTATTAATTATGTTTTCTCCGTTTCTAACAGCATTAATTAATACTTCCTTAAATCCCTCTTTGATTAATGAATCATTTTGGATAATCCAAAGAATCAAGTCTGGATGTTCTGTAAGAGTCAGTTGGCTGAAAATTATTTCACGTTTGTCTTGATCCGTAAAAATTGCAATATGTTTTTCTCCATTGTACTCTACTGCTTTGATAGTGATTAGCAAATCTTCATTTTTAACACTAAAATAATCTCCAACTTGTGCCAAATCCTTCACAGAATCTTCAATTTTCTCTAAGTCTTCACTAATCTTATTTTCATATTCCCTTCTTTTTTCAACATATAATTTCAACATTTCATCTTGATTCATACATTCACCTACAGGTTATAAACGTTTATAGCATTTTTTTCGGTTTGTTTTTCTATTTCCTCAAAGTCAACGTGTTTTGTCCTTTCAATTCTTTCAATTGTAAGTCTAATATTGGATGGTTGATTTGCTTCTCCGGATACTGGAGAAAGATATGGACTATCTGTTTCCGTAAGCATGTTCTCTAATGGAACTGCCTTGATGTTTTTCTTATGTTTTTTTGAAAAAAGAGCATTTGTTGCGAAGGATATGTAATATCCACAATCAACTGCTTCAAGAGCGGTACTTTTACCACCACTAAAACAGTGGAAAATAACATCTGGTATGTTATGATATTCTTTAACAATGTCTAAAGCCTGTTTTTCAGCTTCACGAACATGTAAAACAATGGGCATATCATATTCGCTGGCTAATTCCAGCATCTTATGGAAGTTTTTATGTTGTCTTTTAAGTTCATCTTCGGGTCTTTTTTGGCTATAATCCAAACCTATTTCTCCGATAGCTTGTATGTTATCCAGATTTTCTATTATTTGGTTAATTGTTTTTTCAGTTGTTTCTTCAGTATCCTGTCCTGCATAAACTGGATGATAACCCATGGTTGATTGTACAAATCCATCATACTCCTGCTTAAGTTTTAATGTCCGTTCATTTCCATCTATACTTGCACCACAATCAACCAGGTACTTGAATTCTTCTTTACATTTGTTAATTATTTCATCTCTATTGTTATCAAAATCTGTGAAATTCAAATGACAATGTGAGTCAATCATCTTATCATCCTCTTATTTACCAAATCTTCTTTGTCTTTGTGTATATGATCTTATAGCTCTTAAAAAATCAACTTTTCTCAGTTCAGGCCATAAACTATCGGTAAAATATAACTCTGAATATGAAGATTGCCATAATAAGAAACCACTCAATCTTTCTTCACCACTTGTTCTTATTACTAAATTAGGATCTTCCAATCCTGCGGTATAAAGGTTGTCATTAATCATTTCTTCATTGATGTCTTCAGGATCTATTTCTCCAGTTTTGACTTTAGATGCTATTTTCTTGAATGCATCTACAATTTCCACTCTTCCGTCATAGCCCATGGCTATATTTATGAGACGTTTATCGTATTTTTCTGTGGACTTTTCAGCATCCTCAATTGCATTTCTTACCTCTTCAGGGAATAAATCCAATCTACCCACGGCTTTTAATCTTACTTCATTTTTATGAATCTTCTTATTGGTACTTATGCTTAAAAAACTATCCACAAACAATTGCATCAGGTCTTTAACTTCTTCGTCAGAACGTTTAAAATTTTCCGTAGAAAAAGCATATACTGTAACGATGTTTATTCCTAAATCTATACACCATTCCAATACATTTTCCAGGGTATCAACTCCACGTTTATGACCTTCAATTGCATTCATGTTTCCCTGTAGTTTTGAATAACGTCTATTTCCATCCATGATTATTGCAACATGTTTGGGCATTTTGTCTTTTTCCAAATTCCTAGAAATGTACCATTCATAAACAGAGTATAATGGTTGTAATAATATCATTTTAATGATCCCCTTGATTCTTTTTTTTCTATAAGTTTTTTCAATAAATTTATCGAGTTGATATAACCCTGTACATTTTGTGAACGTGATGTGTCTATAAACATGGTGGGTTGATTAAGAGTTAAAGCACCATTACTTTTTATTCCTGCTACTAAAACTAAACTTCTAAAGATGATGTTTCCACTTATTCCATCGGGGGCAATTATTATATTTGCCTTATCCTTTATTGCTTCCTCGATAAGAATATAATAATGTTTGATGTCGTATTGATTTTTTAATTTACTTTCGATTGCCTCGCATTCTTCAATACTTTGGTCAATTTTATTACTTCTGCCCTTATCGTTTTTTCTACCACCAGAAATCAAAGCTATCTTGGGCTGTTTGCCAAGAAGTGACATTGCATTGGCACATTCCTTTATGATGGTAATTTTTGAATCCATCGAATCACCCTCATCAATGCCAACAGGACTTAATAGAAATTGATGGCCTTCCTTTTCAAGGAGTGATGCTCTAAATAGATTAGGAAATTCTTTTTTCAACTCAACAATTATGTTTGATTCCAAGGAACCTCTAATCACACCATCTATGTTTGGATTCTTTAAATAATCAAGTAATTCACGGTTTGTTCTTGCTATATGTATTTTAAATGGAAAATGTTTTACTGCTTCAAGAACATCTTCATTTTTTCCTAGTCCAATTGCTATTTCCATTTTTTTACCCAATTCTTTTAAATGTTTATAATATTATATTTTTTCTTTTTATTAATATTAAAAATTTTCTAAAAAAAGAATTGTCACTTTCATTTAATGAACTGTTTTAAAATCAGATGCTTCACAAAGGCTTAAAAAAAAGATTTGAGGGGTGGTTATAAATTTTTCAATGCTATTTCCATTGCTTCCAATGTTTTATCAATGTCTTCTTTTGAATGTTTCCCTGATAAGAAACAGCATTCAAACTGGCTTGGGGCAATGAAAACACCATTTTCAAGTAATGTGTGGAAATATTTTAGGAAACCTTTGGTGTCAGATAATTTTGCGGTCTCATAATCGTATACCTCGTTTTCTGTGAAATATACTTGAGTCATTGATTCGACACCGTTAATTTGGAAATCCAGTTTTAAATCTTCAAGTATGTTTGACATTCCATTTCTAAGGTATTCTCCTTTATCGTGTAAATTTCTGTAAAACTCATCATCCAATACTTTGAATGCTGCTATTCCACCGTTGATGGACATAGGATTTCCACTGAATGTTCCTGCCTGGTAAATTGATCCGTTTGGAGCAAACTGTTCAACATATTCTTTTTTACCTGCAATTGCTCCTATAGGGAATCCTCCACCTAATATTTTACCGAAAGTTACAAGATCAGGAACTATTCCATAATGTTCCTGT
>DUHK01000126.1 GCA_013330915.1 Methanosphaera sp.
GTGGGAATAGGATCAATAAGACCATTTGACCATGGGGCAGACATAATTGCAAGCAGTGCAACAAAATACATCGGAGGACACGGAACAACACTTGGTGGAGTAATAATCGAAAAAGGAGACTTTAACTGGGATAACGGAAAATTCCCTGGATTAACCCAACCTGATGAAACATACAATGGACTGAAATTCTACGAAACATTCGGTCCGGCAGCATTCACAACAAGAATCAGAGCAGTACTCGGAAGAGACACAGGAGCAGTACCAAGTCCATTCGGTTCATTCCTATTACTGCAGGGACTGGAAACACTAAGTTTAAGAATAGAAAGACATGCCGAAAACGCACTTGCAGTTGCAAAACACTTGGAAGCACATCCAAAAGTTGCTTGGGTAACATATTCCGGTCTTGAAAGCAGTCCAAACCATGAAGTAGCAAAGAAATATGCAGAAAAAGGTTATGGTGGAATAGTTTCATTCGGATTAAAAGCAGGTTATCAGGGAGCAATTGACTTTATCAACAACACCCAATTATTATCATTACTGGCAAACATAGGTGATGCAAAATCATTGGTAATACATCCTGCATCAACAACCCACTCCCAACTAACAGAGGAACAACAAAGAGCAACCGGTGTAACTCCTGACTTAATAAGGTTTGCTGTTGGAATTGAAGACTTGGAAGACATTTTAGCCGATGTGGATCAGGCTCTTGAAAAAATTTAATCAACACGTTTTTCATACAATCACCCCCACTAATTACTTTTTTTAATCTTAAAATTCAATCAAATTTTAACATTATCTTCCTGTTTTATAACAAATGTTAAATGTTAAAAATAATATAAAAATAATTAATATAAACGGTTGTAAAAGGAGGTAATTAAGTTGGCATTAAGTAAATCACTTGGAACAGTAGAAACACAATATTATACATTGGAAGAAGATTTTGAATTAGAAACAGGAAATGTAATAAAAAATCCAACAATTGCCTATGAGACATATGGAACATTAAACACTCAGAAAAGCAATGCAATTTATGTTTGTCATGCTTTGACAGGTGATGCTCATGCAGCAGGCTGGCATGATGGAGATAAGAAGCCGGGCTGGTGGAATATAATTATAGGTCCGGGCAAACCATTGGATACTAACAAGTATTTCATAGTATGTTCAAATGTACTTGGAAGTTGTAAGGGAACAACAGGACCTAGCGATATTAATCCAGATACAGGCAAGGAATATGGTTTGGATTTTCCAATCATTACAATCAAGGATATGGTAAACGCGGAAAAGAAATTAATGGATTATCTTGAAATACCACAGTTATATGCTGTCATTGGAGGTTCAATGGGCGGAATGCAGGTACTTCAATGGACATTATCATACCCTGAAATGATTAGAAACGCAATAATGATAGCATCTGGAGCATATTCCACACCACAACAGATTGCCTTCAATGCAGTTGAAAGACAGTCAGTGATAGCAGATCCTAACTGGAATAATGGAAAATACTATGAAACAGACAAAAAACCTGAACAAGGCCTTTCTGTAGCACGTATGATAGGACACATCACCTACTTAAGTAACGAATCAATGTATGAAAAATTCGGAAGAAGATTACAAAACAAAAATACATTCAGTTACGATTTCAGCAACGAATTCCAGGTTGAAAGTTATCTTGAACATCAGGGTTTCAGTTTCACAAAGAAATTTGATGCAAACAGTTATCTTTACTTAACAAAAGCATTAGATTATTTTGATGTGAGAAAAAACAACTCCTTGGAAGAAGGCCTTAAGCCAATCCGGGCAAAAATGCTCATAATGTCCATAACTTCAGATTGGTTATATACACATGAACACATGGAAGAAATCGTTCTGGCTCTAAGGGCAAATAATGTTGAGGTAACCTATTCTAAATTAAATTCGGAATATGGTCATGATGCATTTCTTATAGAAAACGGGCAGATGAACTACATAATCAGTAACTTTTTGTCAAAAGCAACCGTAAAAGATGTGATGAACAAGAATGTAGTTACACTGCAGGACAATAAAAGCGTTAAGGATGCAGCCGAACTGATGTTGACAAAAAACAGAACACACATACCTATAGTTGATTCCAATAACAAGATTATAGGAATTATCACTGCATGGGACTTATCCAAGGCAATAGCTAAAAACACAGATAACATCGAGGAAATAATGACCAGAAATGTCTTAACGTGTTATGAAGACGATTCCATTTATGATGTGGCACATAAGATGGAAGAGCATCATATATCAGGGTTACCCGTAATAAACAAAGACCATGAAGTTATTGGTAACATTTCAACTACTCATCTATCCAACCTATTGGATTTAGAGTAATTATTTACTATACTTATTTTTTTTTAAATTCTTTTTTTCAAAATTAGATTATTTTATTAAAAGGGAGATTAGGTTTGTAAATATTTGCATATTTACATGTCTTCGAATCTGTCTTCGAGTTTTTCAAGTACACCTGGAAGACTGGTGTATTCCATTTCATCAGCAGGTAATCTGTGTGGTTCGAATGGGCCGTGTCTTCTCATGTAGTTTGCTACTCTTGTTGCGGTTCTTCTTGCTTCATCAAATGCAGGGTCTGCGAACATGTCAACCGGTCCAACAAGTTGAGCATTGTTTACTTGGAAACCAAGTCCGATTACACGAGGAGGTCCGTCAAATCTTACAGGTCTTGCATCTGATTCTCCTACTGGCATTAAAGGTCCGTTGTGTGATCCTCTCATCCATCCACTTACTAGGTGTGGGAATGCAAATGGTTCTGATGTTTCTCCACCTGCAGGGAATCCTGACTGTGATCTAACGATTGCTACAGGGTCGTCTTTTCCGATGTATTTTCCAGCCATAAGGTTTAATCTGTCTGTACTTACTGCTGCTGCAATTTCACCGTCTGATCTTCTGAAGATTCTTTTAATTACGTATCTTCCTGTTGAACCGATTAATGCTAATAAGTCGTACATTTCATCAGGACAGGACATTGTTACTTTTCTGTTTTCTATTACATCGTATACTTCAAAGTCAAATCCACCGTGTAATGTTGGGTCAATTACTAATCCTGCAGTGTTGAATGGGTCTGCAAACATTCTGAATAATGGTAAGTTGAATGCTCCAGGTTCTGTTTTGTCACAGCAGTATGCGAATACTGGGTCTGAACCTCTTTCTTCGAATTCGATTTCTGCACTTCCAGGACCCATACCTTTGATGTTTCCACTGAATGTGTCGGATAATAAGTCTTGACCTGCACCGTATAATTTAAGTCCTTTTGCTACTTCTGCACCAGCCATAAATGTGTCAAATGCTAATTTGTGTACTTCTTCGTTATCTGGACCATTTGTGTGGGTCATAATCATGTCTATGTCGTCACCACAGTTGGTTATATAAAAGTCAGTTAATAATCCTTCTTCTTTTGCTTTGGATAAATATTCGTTACATTTATCTTTTAATAATTGGTGTGTTACTGCGTGTCCACCAACACTACCAATATCTGCTTTAATTATACTTACAGTAGTTTTCATTTAGTATACCTCCTCGGTAAAAAATATGATATTGATTTTACTCGTACTCCCAAGCAATTATCAAACATTTTGTTTTTTTATAAAAATATTTTTCTTCTGCTTTGTAAAGAGATATGAATAAAAAAAATTCTTTAATAATTATTTATATTTTTTTAATTTGATGTTTATAAATTTATTTATAATTTAATTTTAATCTGGGTTTTTTTAAATAAAAATTAAAAAAAAGTAATTAAAGGTTTCTGATGATTTCATCACTCATTTCCTGGGTTGTGTTTGTTCCGCCAAGGTCTGGTGTTTTTATTTTTCCTTCTTTAACAACCTTTTCTATGGTATTTTGAATGTTATCGGCTTCCTTTTGCATTCCCAAAAATTCAAGCATAAGGCTACTTGAAAGAATCATGGCTATTGGATTTGCCTTGTTTTGTCCTGCAATGTCTGGAGCAGAACCATGTACCGGTTCAAACAGTCCGTTATCCCTTCCAATATTTGCCGAAGGTATCAGTCCCAGACTGCCAAGCAGACCTCCACCCTGGTCTGACAAAATGTCTCCGAAAAGATTTGTCGTAACAATCACATCAAATTGTGCAGGGTTTGTTATCAGATACATTGCCATTGCATCTATGTAATAATCGTTTGCCTTGATTTGTGGATATTTTTCAGCAATTTTATAAAATGATTTCTTGAATACTCCATCTGTCAGGGGCAGTACGTTTGCCTTATGTGCTGCAGTGACTTTTTCTTTTCCAGTTTTGTCAGCATATTCGAATGCGTAGTCACATATTCTTTCCGAACCCGTATATGTAATTTTTCTAATGGCTATTGCTTCATCACCATAATCCTCTTCCATATGGGAATATAATCCTTCGGAATTTTCTCTTATTATAGTAAAATTAATTTTGTCATCAGTGTATGATTTTATTGGTCTTTGATTTATGTATAAATCCAATTGTCTTCTTAGAGTAACTATTGCACTTTTTTGTTCCGGAATTGATGTAACGGCACCAAAGAGTGTGGAATCACTTTCTTTACATGAGTTAATGGTTTCATCCGGTAAGTTTGTGCCGTGTTTTTCATAACATTCTTTACCGGCTTCCTGATATATGAAATCAAAGTTGGCATTAATTGTTTCTAATAGTTCAAGTGTAGGTTTCATCACTTCTTTTCCTATACCATCACCGGGAATTGTTGTAATCTTATACAAAATAATCCGCTCTCCTAAATGTATCTATTATTATTTTGCCATGATTAATTATTTATATTATCCGAGGCTAAATATTATTAAATAATTTATGAAAGAAAAATACAAATTTAATGTGATATAATGAGTAAAGAAGAAGTAATAGAAGCAATCAATAACCTCAACGATGAAGATGATTTTGTAAGAATTGAAGCAGAAAGTACAATTGCAATGAACATGCCTGCCGAAATCGATGTTTTACACGAGGAAGTGCTTAAGGAAGATTATCCTAAAAATACCAAATTAACCATGGTTGAATTATTAAGGGAATTAAAAGATCCTAGTTCAATTGAAATATTTGTGGAATTGTTACATGACAGAAACAAATGGGTAAGAAGACAATCCAGTTCCGCTCTGGCCGATTATGGTGACGATGCAGTAGAACAGTTAATGACAATTGTTGACGATGAAAGCTGGAGAGCACGTGGTGGAGCAGTCTGGGCATTAGCAAAAATAGCAAATCCTGATACTTTGGATGTCTTTATTAAAGCAGCAAAAGATGAAAAAAGTTTTGTCAGAGGAGGAGCAGTATTCGGTCTTGGAAATATTGGTGGTGAAGAAGCTGTTGCATCTTTAAAAGAACTTGCTGAAAGTGATGACAGCGGTTACATTAAAGCCAATGCATTAACATTCCTTGATAAATTACAGGAATAATTTTTTTTATTTTTTTTTTAACACCTTTTCTTTATTTTTACTAATTTTTTATAAAATTATTGTATATTTTTTATTTCATTCTTATTTTATTGTAAATATGACTCATTATCCTTTAAAATCTCTTAAGAAAACTTTTAATATGATTAAATAAATAAATATTATTGATAAATTATAACTCAACGAAGTAAAAATGGAGTGATATGATGGTAAAAATTACTATAATTGGAGCTTCAGGTACAATTGGAAAAAACGTGGCATTTTCATTGGCTAAAGAGGACGTAATAGATGAAATTGTTATGTACTCTAGGGAAAAAAGTCATCCAAAAGTAACGGGTGAGGTTTTGGACATGTATGATGCCCTTGCTGCTGAGGATATAGACAGTGTACTAACACCATCATGCAATGTGGAAGATATAGCAGGATCCAAGATAGTTCTCATAACATCAGGTGTTCCTAGAAAAGATGGGTATACGCGACTTGATTTGGCAGCTCCAAACGCAAAAATAATAAAGGAATATGCACAAGACATTGCAAAATATGCTCCAGATTCCATAATATTAATAGTAACAAACCCTGTTGATGTAATGACATCAATTGCATTAGAGTATTCTGGTTTTGAAAAGAACAGGGTAATCGGTCTGGGAAATCATCTGGACTCATTAAGGCTCAAGACAATACTCTCCAGACATTTCAAAATTAACAGTGGTGAAATACATACACGTGTTATAGGTGAACACGGGGATCATATGGTGCCGCTTCTTAGTTCAACAACAATAGGTGGTATACCTTTGAAATATTTCGCCCAGTACGAGGATTTGAATACTGATATGCTGGTTAAAAAACTCAAGAACGCGGGTGGAAACATTATCTCCAAAAAAGGTGCTACCGAGTATGGACCTTCCTATGCTATAGGAAACCTCATATCCACAATAGTTAACGACAGCAGAAAAATCCTTACTGTAAGTACATATCTTGAAGGGGAAGTTGAAGGGGTCTATGATGTTTCATTGGGTGTTCCAGTCGTACTTTGTAGAAACGGTATTCAACGTATAATACCAGTTCACATGAAAGATGACGAGAGAGCAGAGTTCTTTGATGCTGCCAGAACAGTTAAAAAATGTACATATAAAATTCATGATTTGTTAAACGAAGAATAAATCATTTTTTATTATCTTTTTTTTTAAAAACTATTTATAGTATGAAATATAAATAACTAAATATAGTATTAATAATGATTAATCATGATAAATGATTAAAAAAAACATATTTTTCTAATGAGGTTTAAAAAAATGAAAGTTGCAATAATTGGTGGAACAGGTTCCCAAGGATTAAATTTAGGTAAAAGATTAGCAATAGCCGGTGAAGAAGTCATAATAGGAAGTAGACAGGAAGAAAAGGCTTTAACAAAAGTTGAAGAAACTCTCGAACTGCTCAAAGAATACGATGACATTAAAATGGTTGGAATGTCAAACGAAGACGCTGCAAAAGAAGGTGAAATCTTAGTATTAACAGTACCATTAGCAGCACAAAAAGCAACATTACAATCAATCAAAGATTTTGTTGGAGAAAAAATATTAATTGATGCAACAGTACCACTTGAAACAGCAATCGGAGGATCACCAGCAAGATTCGTGGATTTAATGGAAGGTTCAGCAGCAGAAAGAACAGCAAAAATCCTTAAAAAAACAGGTGCAAAAGTAGTTGCAGGATTCAACAACATCAGTAACTCCCACCTGGACAATATCCCTGAACCTATTGATTGTGATTGTTTAATTGCAGGTGACGACAACGATGCAAAAGCACAGGTAAAAGAACTTGTCGAAAAGCTTCCTGGCGTAAAATGTATTGACTGTGGAAAATTAGAAAAAGCAAGAATGATTGAAAAAATCACCCCACTACTTATTGGATTAAACATCAAATACAAA
>DUHK01000051.1 GCA_013330915.1 Methanosphaera sp.
GTTAAGTTTGCATTTGCAGTTATACTATGTGATGGGGTTGTTCCTGTGAACTGCACGTTTTTAATTGTTGTAGGACTGCTAATTGTGAATGTGCATCCATCAAATACAGCTTGAGTTTCACCAGTTGTGATTGTTATCGGAGTTGTTATGTTCATCTGTCTGTTGGTGAATGTTCCGTGGAATTGTAGTTCCTCCCCTTCTTTTACTATTCCTACTTTGAGTGTTCCGTCTTCGTTAAAGAACTGATTCCATGTTTCATCTGTTAAATTGACATTAGGACGTGGAGTTGGAATGATTTCTAATTTACCAGGATATATTTTAGCATCTGGTATTTCGTTAGTATCTACTTCTATACTGACAGTATAGTTTCCAGGGGCTAATGAATTGTTGATTGGACGATTAATCATACCTTTAAGAGTCTGATTTCTTGTTAAGTCATATTTCACATTGTCAACTGTTAAATTATGATTTAAGTAATATTCTCCATCTTTCATATCGGCATATAGGTCAACGGTGTCACCGTCATCATCTGTGATAGCTGCGAGTAATACAACTTTTGAACCTTGTTTAACTTCAACATCCTCGAATACAATGCGTATAGGTGTATGGATGACTGCACCACCATTATAAATATCTCCAGTCAAACCACTATTTTTGTTCATGTAGTTGTTGTATAACCATACATCACCTTCAACGTATATTGCTGCACCACCTTGATCTTTTGCAAATGTGGTTGATAATACCTTGTTGCCCACAAAGTCAGAGTTTTTCACAGTTAAATTACCATAAGAACAGATTGCTCCTCCTCTCAGTCCGGCAGAGTTGTTGGTGAAAATACATTCATCAAATGTGACGTTACTGTTTTCTTTAGTTATTATAGCTCCACCCTGAACATTGGAAGTACAGTTTTTGAATTGGGATTCTTTGATCTGTACAAGGCTGTCTGAGTCAATTGTGAATACTCCTTCAGCACAGATATTTGTGAAGTTTGATTTTTCAACATTTACTACGGTATTTTTTCCAACATTAATTATTGACATATTTGTATTTGTATCTGCAAATGAAGAGTTTGTTAAGTTAAGTTTTTTATCATCTGAAACTTTCACATAAGTGTTTGTTGCTGTAATGTTTTTAATGTTAATTTCACTGTTTACATTGATTGTACATCCATCTAGTACTGCTTGTGTTTCTCCGGTCGTGATTGTTAATGGGATGTTGATGTTCATATGTCTGTTGGTGAATTTTCCGTTGAATTTCAGTATATCATATTCTCCCACTACATCTTTTTTAGGTGTTCCGTCTTCGTTGAAGAATTGATCCCATGTTTCATCAGTGAGATTGAGGTCATAACCTACATTACCAACAACAAGGGTTGGGTTAATGATAATTATATCATGCCCTTCAATAGTTTCAACTCCTTTGAAATCGATGGATACTGGATATCTTGCCTCTATTTCAGGTACAGGGAATGTTGCTGTAATTGTTCCATTGTTGGCTTGTACATCTGAGCTTTTTACAAAACGTGTTCTATAACCAATTGTCATGGAATATGATCCCATGCTATAAATTATGCTGTTTCCCATATCATCGGTTAAAGTGTAAGTAATATTTACTTCTTCATTAGGATTTGCATATACATCCACACCTTTTAAAATTGGAGAACTGACATTACCACTACTAACATATATTTCCACAGGGGTTAAATCATCCATTGTATTTCCTTCTGCGTAAAGAAGACCTCCACTTACCTGAATAGTTGCGTTACTTGTTGATCCAGGTTTATTTGTATTTAAATTGTCTTTGAAAACGGAGTTTTTAACAGTTACATTTCCCCTTACAAATATTGCTCCTCCAAAATATTTAGCGGCGTTACCTTCAAATAAACAGTTTTCTATAAGAACGATGTTTTGTGAATTTTTAACTCCTATTGCTCCACCATACTGTGAGATTCCAATGTTTTTTATAAATTTTGAATTTTTTATTGTAGCATTTGATCCGGGAGCGTCAATAATAATAAGACCATAACTGCCGGGGGTGTTATTTTGAATGGTACAGTTATCCATTAGTAATGTACCGGAACAGGAATCTGTGGAATACACACTACCCCAAGAAGCATAATTCTTTATAGTACAATCCTTTAATGTTACATTAGTATTGTTATTCATCAGATTGATAATTGATTTTCTTTTTGAATTTGCGGGTAAATCTTTAAAATCAACTGTGACATTTTCACAAATTAAAGTTCCTTTAACTTGAAATACATGGTAAACTATTGTTTTTCCACCGGTAAGTTTCAAGTTTTTAACTGTTAACGTATTCCCAGAAGTAATTTCAAACAATCCCTGGGTTAAATTGCTTATTGTGTGACCTGCCCCATCAATAGTTATGCTGTTATTTAATTGTATGTATTTCATACCTGCTTTTCCACTATAATCTCTTGTAAGCGTAACTTCACTTGATCCATTGATGTCATTTGCCAGGTCATTTAAATATCCAAAAGTTGCTGTTTTAACATTAGTTTGCGTGTTTTTCGTAATTTCTACCTTATTATCTACGTCAGTCGTTTGGACATCATCCACAACATCAATTGTGGGTGTCTCTGCAATAACAGGAGTGTCAGTTGCGTTGTTATCGGTATCGGCTGCCGTGGCAGCTGAAATTCCTATCATTGCGATAAATATCAGGGTAAATAATAAGAACATTTTAGTTCTATTATTAATCATTTAACTTACCATATATAATTTTTAATTCGTCTTTCAAATTATCTCGATTGTTAATCTACAAAAAATTGAAAGATGATAGTATATTTGTCAATTAATAAATATATCTTTTATAAAAATCAAGAAAATATGATTATTGTTCTATTTATTGAACATTTTAATAAATTTATTTTGAAATTTAGGGGCTTGTATAAATCATAATGAAGATTAAAACAATCTGCATATGGAATTTAATCAAGTTAAAATGTGAAATAAAAAAAATTATTGTAATATCTAGTATATTCAACATTTTAAAATAAAAATAAAAATCTTAAAAAAAATTAAAGAATAAAAAAGGGTTAAGAGGGGAATAGGATATAATCCTATTCTGCTTTTATAACTTCTAC
>DUHK01000044.1 GCA_013330915.1 Methanosphaera sp.
TTGAATATTCAACCACCATTAAGTGGTGAAAACAAAGTAACAGCATTATATTGGGGTAATACACGTTATGCCGGTTCACAAGCAACAGGTACTTTTAATGTGTTTGGAAAATCTGACATACTAACAATAAATGTTCCAACTACACAATATACAAACACTGCAACAATAAGTGGTAAATTTAGCAGCGGATATGGAAATCCTATTAAGTATGCAGATTTAACCCTGGTTGTTAACGGAAAAATATATACAGTTAAAACAGATTCAAATGGAAACTATGCTCTAGATTATAAAACTACAAACTTGGGCATAAATAATGCTACAGTAAGTTACTATGGAAACAATAATAAAGCATTTATAACAAACAACACCAAGTTCAACGTAACAAAAAAAGATACTAAATTAACAATAGACCCTGTATCAAATGCAACTCTTGGAAATAACGTCACAATCAAAGGTAAATATACAGATAGCAGTGGTAATCCATTAAAATATACTACAGTTTCACTAGTTGTTAATGATGCAAAATACGGATTAAAAACCGATGAAAACGGAGTTTTCAAGGTAGAATATGAAACATTTGTTTCAGGAGTCAACCATATAGAAGCATATTACAGAGGCACAGAAAAATATTCAGGAACAACAATAAACGCAACATTCAACGTAACAACACCACTAACGGGCAGATATTTCAAAAATAGAAAAACTATGGTTGCATCAGTATTTGCCAGTGGAACAATAACCAGTGAACATGTAACTAAATGGGTAAACTCTGGAATAACTGACGTTTATGTCCGGGCAACAGAATATGATAACGACACATCATTACTAAGAAAAACCATAAACTTATGTAAAAACACCAACATTAAAGTTCATGCATGGATTATTGTTTTCAGAGACAATGGAAAATGGGATAACAGTATAGCCACACAGAACAAAATGAAAAGGTTCATGAAAAGTGTGATGCAAATTAATGGTGTAGAAGGGGTTTGTTTAGATTATATCAGATATAGTGGAGTAAATCCAAGTATAGTTAACACATCTGTAATTACAAATTTCCTCAAAGATGTAAATTACATTGCAAAAAATATTGATCCTCGTATGGAAGTTTCAGCATGTGTAATGCCGGAAATTACCAACCTGAAATATTACTATGGTCAGGATTTAAAAGCAATGGAAAACTATGTGGATTATATGATTTGTATGGCATATAAGAACAATTACTATCAGGATACTGCATGGATGGTGGATGTTACAAAATCACTTCTTAAACAGGTAAAACATGCTAAAGTAGTGACAAGTCTAACCACATACAGTGACATGTACGGTAGAAAATATCTGCCTCTTAGTGAAATAACAAGTGACATAAAGGCAATAATGAATGCTGGTTCATATGGATATTCACTATTCTCCAAATCAACCACACCGGTTTATCCAAAAATATTCTAGAAGATAATAATTATCTTCAACTTCTTTTTTTTTAAAGCTTTATTTAATTAGGTGAAATGTTTTATAAATATTAAAATTATAAATATAAACATATAAGTAATTATTTAAAGTGGTTTTTATGGAATTTAATAAAGACAAGGTTAATTCCAGGTTTAAAAATTCACAAAAACGGGGATTAACATTAAACGATATAGATATAAAGGGTTATGGAAACTCATCAATAGAGTTATTGGATGGAAATATTATATTCAAATCCTTTCAATCAAACAATAATCTCTCAAAATCTGTAGATGATATTGATTTTCTGATATACTCCAAAGGAAATTTTCTAATGGAAGACAGAGTTTTCATGGGAATTTCAGGACAGCAATTTGAAATATCAACGAAAGAAAACGAAATAGGATTAAAGAATTTCTTTGACAGCCTTGTTAAAACGAAGGGCAGCACATATTCAGGAAACAATTTATTGGAAAACAATCTAAATACCATTAAAACTAATCAAAGCAATATAAACAACAGTTCATCAATTGATGAAAATGCTATAATTTTTGACAATTCAGCTAATAAGGTAGTATCTGATGATTCTTTATCAGGAAATGAAATGGAATCAGAAACCATTAATGTTGCCGATGAAATACGTAATTTTCATAATTTGATGAAGGATGGTATAATCAGTGAAGAGGAATTTGAAGAAAAGAAAAAGGAATTACTTAAATTATAACTAACAAATGGAGGCATACAAATGAAATATAATCCTATATTGGCGATTTTAGGATTTGTATTTGGATTGGGAGGAGCATTATTTGCATATGCTATGTCAGGGCTTAGTGCTGATTTGGCAACAAACGGTTCTATAACATTAATAGCCAGTATTCTTGGTTTAATAGGTATATATTTATTTGAAAAGGATTACAAACTTGCAGTTGTACAATATGTTATTGCAGGATTGGGAGTTCTTATAGGTACCAGCCTAATAGGAATACTGGGTTTTCTGATGTATCTGATTGCAGGGATAATGGCATATATGGAAAGAGATAAAAGTGGTGACAGATCTGCAAAATTCGATCAGATCTATTTCTATGGGGATGAAAAAGAAATTAGAAATAGATATCCTGATTTTCCAACAAATACGGCTAAAAACATGTTCCTATGGGCAATACCAATTCTCACAATAGCATTGATCATATTGGCAGGTGTACTTGGAAATGCAAGTTTTCAAAACGATCTTCAAAACAAGGCCGATTCAATTGAAATTACAAACGTAACCAGTGATTTAAAGGTACAATATGGATATTATACAGGTGGAGTGCAGGGAACATTAACATCACAAAGGGATATAGATAATGTGCAGATAAAAGGAGTATGGTACGCTCAGGACGGTTCTCAGATAGATCAGACCTATGATTCAAACATTATCTCAAATATCAAGGCCAATCAAAAATATCAGTTAAACATCCCTTATTATAAGGAATCCTCAAACAATCCAACAAAAGTGGTTATTGAAGTGTATGATAACTTTGGTAATAAACCATTGTATCAAAAAACAGTTAACTTCAATTAGTTTCTAGTATTTTCACTAGACCACTAACTATTTTTTTTTAGTAATTTTTATAAAAAAAGGAATATAAGAAGTAATCTTATATTTTTATTCTAAATTTCCACTTGATTCTGCTTGTGACATTTTCTCAAGATCTGATCTGCTTGTACCTTTAGGTACCTGACCGTCATAAGCAGTCTTGCCGTTTTTGTCGAAATAAACATTTAACTTTTCATCATAATAGACTTCATTGTCCTTGTTGCTTTGGCTAGTTTTAACGTTTTTATTGTTGGAATTTGATTTGCTTGATGTTTCCACAGTTGTGTTGTTGGTATCATTTGTTTCATTTAATGTTAAATTAACATCTGTAGTATTATTTTCATCAGTTGAATTGCCCATTATGTTAAAAGCACCAAATGATAGCAATATCAGAAGAATTGCAGCTACAAAAATTAATAGTATATGTTTATCGTTCATGATTTCCTCCTGTTTTATTTTAAATTAAATATTATTATGTAATTTCATCTTATATTTTTTTTTATTTCGAACATTTAATCACTTTATGACTTCATAATAATAAAAGTTATGATTTTTGAAAAATAAATGTATAATCAGAATTATAATCACGTAAAAAAAAGGTGTATTAAATGGAAAACGGATGTTTAATATGTAAGTCAGATATTGAGTACCTATCAAATGATATTGAAATGGAATGTATGATTTGTCATAAAAAGGAAAATAGTAAAACAAGATGTGTTAATGGACATTATGTATGTAACGACTGTCATATGGAAGGATTAAACACAATCATCTCTTTGTGTTTAAATGAAAAAAGTACTAATCCCATTGCTATAATCAATAAGCTCATGTCACAATCATTTTGTCACATGCATGGACCTGAACATCATATACTGGTGGGTGCCTCATTATTAACGGCCTTTTATAATTCCGGAGGTAAGATAAATCTGGAAGAAGCACTTGTTGAACTGATACAGAGAGCTAAAAAAGTACCTGGTGGAAGTTGCGGATATTGGGGAGCATGTGGTGCCGGTATAAGCAGTGGAATGTTTATATCCATAATTACTGATTCCACGCCTTTGGCAGTGGAGGAATTTAAATTGTCCAATCATATGACTTCAAGGGCTCTGGAAAAAATAGGCAATCATGGTGGACCAAGATGCTGCAAAAGAGATTCATTCCTGTCAATTTTAAC
>DUHK01000120.1 GCA_013330915.1 Methanosphaera sp.
ACTAATAACACACAACAAACCAATAAAATACAAAAAAGAAGTTGAAGATGGCGAAATAATAAAAATTGAAGCCCAATGGGGACCTATTTCATACCAAAGCAATTATGAAGATGTGGAAATAGCCATTCCTCCAGAACTAAAACCATTCACAACTGCAAGATTCGACATAAAAAACAAAGGAACAGAAAACAACCAAATAAAAATACTCAAAAACACAGACAACAAATCAAAACCAAGAACACCAAAATGGTTCACAAACAAAGAAGGACAAGGAACAATCATAGAAAGCACAAAAGGAAAAATCAACATAGAACTACAATGCATAAACAAAGGAACACTAGAAATAGCAACAAGAAGCATAGACTTCAGAGACAAAAACAAAAAAAGAATACCACTAAACATAGACCTCAAAAAACTAACAATAAACAACCAACCACAAATAAACAAAAACACACTAATAACACACAACAAACCAATCAGATTCAAGAAAGATGTTGAAAATAATGAAATAATAAAAATTGAAGCAGAATGGGCTCCAATTACAAATAAAAGTCTTTTAGAAGATTAAAATAAGTTGACATGTATCTGTCAACTTCCACTATTTTTTTATAATCATAGGAAATTATGATATTTTTTTTATTCGCCGAAATGCTGTTCCACTTTTGTAAGTTCTGAAGGTATATCTATAGATTGTGGACATGCTTTCACACATAATCCGCATTTGGTACAGTTATGTGCCTTTTTATCATCATGCAAATGGAACCTGTATTGAACTGACGGATTGTCGCTGCCCGATATTTTGTCCATATTATACTCGTGGAAACATTTTGGTATGTTTACTCCCTGTGGACAAGGCATACAATAGTTACATCCGGTACATGCTATGTTTTTTAGTTTTTTGTATTCTTCCTTTATTTCTTCAAGGATTTCCATGTCATTGTCTGTTAACATGTTTTCTTCGGCTTTGTCGGCAAGGGATATATTTTCCTTTACCTGTTGCAGATTACTCATTCCACTTAAAACACAGTTTACTTCTTTTTTATTCCACAAGTAGTTGAATGCCCATTCAATATTTGAATACTCTGATTGTGCCTTTGAAAATATATTCCGGATGTTTTTTGGCTGGTTTTGTGCTAATTGTCCACCCCTTAACGGTTCCATAATCATCGTTCCGATTGATAATTTGTTCAGCTTTCTGAGTCCTTTTAGTCCCGGATTTTCTTCATTATCCAGATAATTTACCTGGGTTAATGCAAATTCCCATTTATCATAGTCATCAAGTATTTCTTCAAGCAGTTGGTATGATCCGTGTGTTGAAAATCCGATATGTCCTATTCTTCCATCATCAATCGCCCTGTCAATAAAGTCATATAGTCCACTGTTTTTTATCTTTGAATAATATGAATCTTTTATTGAATGTATAAAGAGCAGTTCTATTTGGTCTGTGGAAAATTGTTTGAGCTGGTAGTCAAGAGTTTTATCGAAGTATTCCCAAGACAGTATGTTCCATGAGGGTATCTTTGTTGACAAATGTATTTGATCCTGATAATCCTTAAGTAAATTACCCATTATTGTTTCACTTACCCCAGGTTTGCTCCTGTCTGTTGTATGATAGACCAGTGCAGTGTCAAACATGTTTATACCGTGTTCTATTGCATAATCCACCATTTTTCTTGTTTCTTCTATGTTTACATCTTCGGGGTTTTCACTTTTAAGAGGCAGTCTCATTGCACCGAAACCAAGTATGGATGATTTTATTCCTGTTTTTCCCAATTTCCTATATTTCATGCTATTATATTTAATCTGCATTATTGAAGTAATTGTCCATTAAAATTAATTTCATTAATGTTTATGTATAATTATGGGAATTATTTTTGAATGAATATCTGTTGGTGTTTTAATTAAAAAAAAAGATTTGTATAAAAAAAAGGAGATGGTGATGAAGAACTTATTTTTCAATGAATGTTATCTCGAAGAGTATTGTAGGGTATTCCAGGTCAAAGTTAGTTAATACCTGCGGATTTACTTCTCCAAAGTATCCTTCTAATGTGAATGGGGTTTTTTCATCAAATGCTTCGACTGTGAACTTTGCGCTTCTTCCCATTATAAACACACTATCATCATAATCTTCCAGAATCATTTTGAATCCAAGGTTGGATACTACGGATTCCATGTATGATTTTATTGTTGTCAGGTTTGCATTTGATGATATTTGTGCACCGGCCATTTTCTTAACTGTTCTCATTTTTACTTCTGCATCATCATCAAGGTATGCCACATCACCTATTTCAAATATTTTTTGAGGCAGTTCCTCGTGTTTGTTGTCCTGTAAAAATTCCAGAAGGCTATTTACGAGTGACTGTCTGATCATTGTTCTGTCCTGGGTTATAGGTTGTGCTACTGTTACACGTCTTGGTTCTATTTCATGACCCAGTTTTGTGTAGTGTTGTTCTTCGCTTGTGAGCATCAGGCTTTTTATTTCCGTAAATCCTAATCCTATCATTACCTGTTCTAGTATTTTGTCGAATTCTCTTTTAGGGTCTGGATTTGCTATTGTTGAAAATTCAGGTAGTTCTGCCGGTAAGTCATTGAATCCGTAACCTAATGCTATGTTTTCGATAATGTCAACTTCGTGTAGAATGTCTATTCTGTATCTTGGCACGGTTACACGGACTGTTTCTTCATCAATTATTTGTGCATCGAATCTTGTTTTTTCGAGTGTTTTAACTATTTTTTCTGCAGTTAAATCAATACCTATGTATTCTGATGCTAATGAGGTATGTACGTCTATGACTTGTGGATCAAATTGAGGATATTCAATGTCATCATTATATGGGTATTTAACTACCATTGTTTCAATTTTTGCTCCTTCATGTTCTGCCATGTTACTTGCAATGATGTTTAAAGCGTTTGTAACAGCATTTATGTCAGTTCCTGTTACATCAATGAAAAGGTTTTTGGTCTGTGTTGTTAATTTTGTTAAATCACTGTTGATAATTGGAGGCATACTCATTATGTTTCCTTTTGCGTCAACTATTAATGGATAGAATTCCTTGTCTTCCAAGAGTTTTGAGTATTTTTTCCCCTTGTCATGTTCTTCAAGTATTTCATCCAAAGTCAGTTCCTCTGTTGAATCAAGAGGGATGAACTTGTCTTGCTTAGGATTTCCTGCCTTATAGTAGAAGGGTGCCTCAACCTTGTCCAGGTCATGGATACCTATTGCAACCTTCTTTCTGTCCCTGCCTATTACCCAGTGAAGATGTTCCTGGAATTCCATTATGTTAACCAGTTCTTCCTCGGTTATTTCTACGTTTTTTACCATGCATGTTGCAACGTATGGTCTGATGTTTTCCAGTTCTTCATCAACTGTCATTGTGTTTTCCGTTTTAATTACATCATACTTAGGCATTCCTGTTTCAATTTCAAGGTATCCTTTAAGTGATCTGACAATTCCTTCCAGACTATAATAATCAGGTCTGTTAGGGAAGAATTCTACCTTAACTTCTTCATCTGTGTAATTTTCAACATCACTAGATATCATCGGCAAGATATTGATTAATTCATCATTATCTAGTGTTTTACCTAATTGTTTGTAAAGTTCATCGTATTTGAAATTTATTACGGGCATGTTATATTTCCTTTATGATTTGTTAAAAAAATAAATAAACGGGGTTTATGTGTGTTTAATCTATAATGATAATATTATCATGAAAAATATTGATTCTATTACAAAATGTAATGCTCTGTGATGTAAGCCATTCATTTCTATTTCAAAGTAGTTGTGGAATACGTCTATGCAGAAATGTATTGTTCCTGCCAGTACCCCTATGGTGAATGATTGGAATACCAGTGATAATACTATGAAATGAAATATTGCTTCTAGTACTTCATGTACTATCCAGGTTACGAATGATGATTTGACTATGTTATGCACCATTTCCCCAAATATTATATAGAAATCACTGAATGTATGCCAGATAATTCCGTGTAAAATATCTGAACAGGCCAATACAAGGGCTATGTAAAACCATTCTATATCCATATTTTTAACCACCATTCAATTTTTTTGATTAAAAAAATTTTATTATATTATTGTATATGTTTTAAATTAGTTAAATTTATTTGCATATATGTTTTTTACATATTTATTATTATAACATTGTGAAATATATATATTCCATTTCACATAATATATAATTAATAATAAACGAGAATGTTAAATATCAATATAGGTTAATGGAGGAATGGATTATGAAACCACCTTGTGAAATAGTTGTATGGTATGTTATACCCTCAATAAGATCAAAACTTGCAAAGGAATTGTTAAAGCTTGGAATGAAACAGAAAGAAATTTCACAACTGTTAGACATCACACAACCTGCTGTTAGTCAATACATCAGTGACAAAAGAGGCCATGAAATAAATTTCAGTCCTGAAGTAGAGAAATACATCCAGAATATGGCAAAGGAAATGACAACAGGAGAATTACAACCTATAGATCTTATCCCTAGATTTTGTCATGTATGTAAAACAGTTAAAACACAGGAAGTTCTATGTCAATTACACAAGGAAAAAGTTAACATCCCTTCATATTGTAACATTTGTATGGGAAGCCAATCCGATTCCAGCATTTTTGAACTGCATGATTAATAGTATAAACTATTAAAACCCTCTTTAACGGGTAATTTTATTCAATTTCTCTTTTTTTTGATTTTATAAATGAATGATATTTTTTTTTACAAAATTTTTATAACAATGTTAACTTTTATATGTTTTAAGATACAATATTATAACATGAAAGAATTTCTGACAAAAAACAACATCAAAGGTCTGATTTGTCCTGAAGAACTGCTAAGTGGAAAATTTGGATTTGAGAAAGAGGGTCTTCGTATAGATGAAGAAGGCAAATTATCCTTAACACCACACCCTGAAGTCTTCGGAAACAAATTAACAAATCCTCATATAACTACAGATTTTTCAGAAAGTCAACTTGAAATCATAACACCACCCTTTGATTCCGTTAAAGAAGCATATCACTGTCTAACCTTTTTAGTCGATATTGTTAACACGTCAATACCTGACGACCAGTACATATGGAATCAATCATTACCATGTATATTACCCGAGGAAAAGAGGATTCCCCTTGCTGAATACGAAGGAAAAGCAGGTGAAAACTCAAGAAACTACCGGATAAATCTGGCAAAAAAGTACGGTACAAAAAAACAGATGATTTCTGGAATACATTACAATTTCTCGTTAAGTGAAGATACCATAAAAAAACTATATTCCCACCTGAATAAAGACATTTCATATAAAAACTTCAAAAATGAAATTTATCTTAAAATTACAAGAAATTACCTTAGATTAAAATGGTTTTTAATCTATTTAACAGGAGCAACTCCTGCAGCTCATAAAACATTTACGAAAGAAAGCATAAACCTCATGGAAAATGAGGATGGTATGGATGCATACTATTCAAATGATGGAGTATCATTTAGAAATTCAAGAATGGGATATAAGAATCTGGTATCATTATATCCAAGATATGATAGCATAAACAACTTTGTAGATGATGTTAACGGATACATTGATGATGGAATCCTTTCCGAAGCAAAAGAATTGTACACACAGATACGACTTAAACCAAAAGATCCTGCAAGATATCTGGAATCCCTGAAAGAAGATGGAATATTTTATGTCGAAGTAAGAAGCATAGACATCAACCCATTTGATAAATGTGGACTTTCCCTGACTGATGCAGAATTCGTACACCTGTTTTTAACATACCTGTTACTTAAGGATGAAAACGATTACGAAAAATGGCAAAGTGAAGGATTATACAATGAAGAAATAATTTCCGAGGCAGGATTTAATCCAGATACCAAACTGCTCAAAAACGGCAAACAAGTCAATATAAAAGACTGGGCAGATGAGATAATTGATGAAATCTCACAATTAAATGAATATATGGGCTTAAATAAAGACAACATTATCCAAAACATCAGGGAACACATAAACAATCCCGAAAAAAGCTATGCCAAACAATTAATTAAAATAATCGAAAACAAGGGTTTCATAAAAAGTCAGACATCCATTGCAAAACACAACAAGGAAACAAGTTTTGAATCCATAAACATGGAAACCATAAAAAACAACGAAAAATTATTGGAATACTACACCAAATCCCTTCCAAATACAAAAATAGACTAAACAATGAAGTTTAATTATAAAAAAAATTAAGATAATTGAGTAATAACGTTTTAAGTGCAACTGCACTTAAAGATACTTACCCATTTTAAAAATTAGTTTCTGTTTGACTTAATGTTTTCCATTTTTTATCTTTTTCTGAAAGAATTATTTCATCTATGTCATCAATTGGCCAATCAATACCTATTTCTGGATCATCCCATTTTATTCCACCCTCATCATCAGGTTTGTAAAAATCAGTACATTTATATGTGAACTCTGCAGAATCTGATAATACTACGAAACCATGTGCAAATCCTTCGGGAATGTAAAACTGTTTCTTGTTTTCTTCTGATAAAATTACGCCTTCCCATTTACCATAGGTAGGTGAATCCTTTCTCAAATCAACAGCCACATCAAAAACTTCACCACTGATTACCCTTACAAGTTTACCTTGTGGCTGGGTGTACTGGAAATGTAAACCTCTGAGAACGCCTTTTTTACTTTTTGACTGATTGTCCTGAACAAACTCAACATCCAGACCGTTTTCACTGAAGACTTCCTTATGGTATGTTTCCATAAAATATCCCCTGTTGTCTCCAAATACCTGTGGTTCAATTATATAAACGCCGTCAATACTAGTTTTGTTAAATTTAAAATCTGCCATATAATTCCTCTTAATAATTCTGATATTATATATTTAATTATTAATCTTTAAAATTTATTACTTTAAAAAAACATAATTTTAAACATAATATATTAAAGGGATATCAATATGAAATACGATTATTTAATAGTAGGATCAGGATTGTTTGGTTCTATATTCGCATATGAAATGAATAAAATAGGAAAAAAATGTCTAGTTATAGAAAAAAGAGATCACATTGGTGGAAACATCTACACCAAAAAAGAGGAAAACATCAATGTACATAAATACGGTGCACACATCTTCCACACAAGCGATAAAAATGTATGGGAATATATAAACCAATTCACAGAATTCAATAACTTCATTAACTCACCGGTTGCAGTATATGAAGACAAGATGTACAACCTACCATTCAACATGAACACATTTTATCAGATGTGGGGTACAAAAACACCTGCAGAAGCAATTGCAAAAATAGAAGAACAAAAAGCAGAAGCAAACATTACCGAACCTCAAAATCTGGAAGAACAGGCCATTAGTCTCGTTGGACCTGACATTTACACTAAACTCATTAAGGGATACACCGAAAAACAATGGGGAAAGGACTGTCGTGACCTGCCTGCATTCATTATAAAAAGATTACCTGTACGATTGACATTTGATAATAATTACTTCAACGACAGATACCAGGGAATACCATTAGACGGATATACCACAGTTATTGAACAGATGCTCGACGGAATTGAAGTGAAACTGAATACTGATTTCTTCGAAGACCGTGAAAAATGGGAAAATATTGCTGATAAAATTGTTTTCACCGGAATGATAGACCAATACTATGATTACCAATTCGGCAGACTGGAATACAGAGGACTTAAATTTGAGACCGAAACACTTGATATGGAAAACTATCAGGGAAATGCAGTAATAAACTACACGGAAAGACAAATTCCATACACCCGTATAATCGAACATAAACACTTTGAAGGATCTGAAAGCCCTAAAACCATAGTAACAAAAGAATATCCTGCACAATGGAATCCTGGAGATGAAGCATATTATCCTGTAAACAACGATAAAAACAATGAAATTTATGCTAAATATGAAGAACTTGCTTCAAAAGAAGAAAATATAATATTTGGTGGTAGATTAGGTACTTACAAATACTATGATATGTGGAAAATCATAGACGAAGCATTGAAATGTGTAGAAGAGGAAAAAAAGGATTAAACAATATTTAATCCAACAACTATTTTTTTTACTGAAAACATATTATTATTTAATTATCTTTAACAAAACTCTTTTTCCATTTATAAAAATAATAAATATAAGCGTTTTATGTTACAAAATAAGAAATAATATTTCATAAAATATTTAAAAATAGATGATTAGTAAAAATACTAAAAAAAGAATATTGAAAAAAAATTAATTAAATAAGCTTTCATAAGCTTTGTTTAATTTGGCACCGATAACTTCCTTCGTATAATTATTTTTATTCTCCAATCCTTCGATTTGTAATTTTTTAATTAACTCGTCGTCACCCAGAATTCGCTGGATTTGGGAAGCTAACTGCTCATAATCTTTTGGTTCATAGAACAATCCACCCTTTTGTCCACTTGATTCAACAACCGGTGGAATTCTTGCTGCAACAAATGGTGTTTTCAGGGATTGTGCTTCGATTATGACTATTCCAAATCCTTCCACTATACTTGGAAGACAAAAAATGTCTGATGAATTAACTACCTTCATCACATCATCATGCTCTTCCACAAATCCAAGAAATTCAACGTTGTCTTCAAGATTTAATTGAGTGGTTAAATTCTTAAGTTTTTCTTCCTCCGGACCGGTACCTATGATCTTACATTGTATGTCAGGAATTTCCTGTTTAATGATATTGACGGCTTTTATCAAATCATTTACCCTTTTATATTCCACCAGCCTTGCAACACAGGAGATTGTTGGTTTGGAGTAGTGTTCTGATTCTACTTGAGGAAAGTCGACAATGTTGTGAACAGTAATTGTTTTTGAATTGTCAACATACTTGTTTAAGTTATTTCTTGTGTAATCTGAAACTGCCACATAAAGATCAATATCTTTTTTGAAGATATAACGTTCAAGAATTTCACCAAAAAGTCCGGTTATACCCATATTTTTTGTCCACTCACCTATCCATACATCATGGTATCTTAGGGCTACTTTGGAGTTAAGTTTTTCTGCAAGTTTGTAAGCGACAGGATAGGTTATGAAATTATAACCAATTACAAGGTCAACATCTCCAAGGATTTCATGCTTGTTGAGAGCATCCTTCATAAATTTCAGGCGACTGGTAAAGGATCCTTTCTGAACATATCCCCTGTCATCTCCACAACATATCACATGTACATCTTGTATGTTGAATTCGTCAAGTTCGCCCTCTTTTGAGGTGAGAACAGTAACATTATGAAATTTAGAAAGTTCCAAAGCCTCATTATAACAGCAGACTTCCACTCCACCCTTGATGTCTAAACTTTCACTGTGTGGAAAATATTCCGTAACTATACAAATATTCATTCAAATCCCTCCTACCTGTTTTTTATCTGTTCCAACAATCCAAAGATAATTTCCCTGTCTTCCTTGTTAATTGCTCCTGTAACAAACAATGCCACCACATATACAATCACTGCTATAACCACACCTATTAGGAAGGGTATATGGAAATATACAAGAATTGCACCCATTATAATATTTGCCAATATTACCTGCAGTATAGGTTTAATGGATGATGTTGCATCCAGTTTAAATTCCGTATCCCTTAGTGAATACAACATTAAAATCAATACCACAATCTCAGTCAGAACCGATGTGATACTGGCACCCACATATGAATACTGTGAAATCAGAATCACGTTTGATATGACACTGAAAATTGCACCCACCATCACGACCTTTGTTACAAAGAACTGTTTGTTTATGGCTCCAAGGAGCGTTGAAGATGTTCCACTTAGGAACATGAAAATTGCAGCCCATATCAGGATGCTCAAACATATTGTACCATCCAAGTATTGTGGACCGAATACCAATCTCATTATGTCAGCAGAATATATGAATGTTCCAACAGCTATTGGAAAAGACAGGATTAACATATATTTCATGAATTTTTTATATAATTGTGCCAATTTTTCCTTATCATCAACAAATAACTGACTCATTACCGGAAATACTGCATTTGACAACAATATGAACATGGCTGAAAGAACCAGCAGGAGTTTTTGTGCTGAACTGAACAATCCAACAGCAACACTCCCTGATACGAATGTCAATATGATTGCAGCTATCCAGAAATAAATTGAAGTGAATACATTGGTTATACCAAATGGAATACCATTAATTATTAACTCCTTTATGAAATCCTTGCTAAAATCATATACAAATTTAGGATAATGTCTGATTTTAATTGCAGAACATAATAAGAATGAAATGAACATTGCAATAGGATATGCTGCGGCAATCCAAACAACATTGTATCCCAGATAGATAAAAATCAATGCTATTACAAAAACACCCACATTATAAACCGTGTTTACAATAGTCTGATAATGCATTTCTTCATTACTTTGATATAATGAGTAGTAAAAGGTTGTGAATGAATTAAATACCATGTACAATCCAACAACGACCATCACACCTAATGCCTCACCCTCAAAACCGCTCAATATCGAGAAAATCACATAGGCAATGAAAGTGATGACTGTCAGAATCAGACGTAAAACGTAAGCAGTTCCAAAGTATCTTGCGGTTAAATCATGATCCCTTGAAACCTTTTGTATAGCATATAATCCCAGTCCAAGATCACAAAATACTCCGAAAATACCGATTACAGATAATGCCGTTGAAATTAGTCCAAAATTATATGTTCCAAGATATCTTGCAGTGAACAATGTTAATAGAAACATCATGAAATTGCTGATAATACTTGTTATAAATAAAAATCCGGAATTTTTAACTACTCTTGTCGTGACTGTCATGTGATATCCTTAAATTATTTGATAATAATAATATATGGTAATAATATTATTTTATTTTAACCGTACTTGAAAAAATTTTAATGATGAGTAAACCTGATGAATAAATATTATGTAAAAAAAAGTTTAATTCATAAAAAAAATAGGTTAATATAAAATTAAGACGTGAAAAAAGGAGAAAATATGAATAATTGTACCATGACAATTATTCAAGAATAATAAATCATATCACTTATGATTTTCTGATATTTATTGGTTGTTTGTGTCACTGAAGTATTCCAACTGGTCATCGATTATGTCTGTTAGTACATGTTGGTTTTTTACGCCGAGTTTTTGTATTTTTTCAGTGTTGGAAAATAGTATAGGTACTTCTGCAGGTCTGAATCTGGCAGGGTTGAATTCTATTTTAACTTTTCCATCATCTGTATCCACAATTATACCCTTATCTTCTATGTTGTATTGTAACTCATCATTTAACATTAATGAATCTACTTTGGTCTTTTTGAAGGATACTCCGTAAAATTCATCATCATTAGATTCTGTAGGAGATTCAATTTTCTTATCCCCATTGCAGGTTGCAATGCTGTTTACTGTTTTTCCACTACGTTCCAAACTTAACAAAATATAACTTAATATGGAGTTTGTTCTCATGGATCCCTGATTGTATGATTCACCCGATTTACCCTTGGTGGCCAGTGCCATGTATCCGTTTACAATATCGTTTACGTGTGTCCAATCACGGAAAGCATTGACGTTTCCTATGACTATCCTATCAGTCAAACCCATTTTAAGTTGCATAACCTGATTTGTGATAACACTCGTTACAAACATTTTTCCACGACCAGCACCTTCATGGTTAAATGCACGTGAAACTACTGTGTCCATACCATAGGAATGATAATAATTTCTGCAAAGGTATTCACCATAAACCTTTGAAACAGCATAAGGACTCATAGGCCTTAACGGATTCGTTTCAGAAATTGGCAATTCATTAATAATTCCATCTTCTATATCAGGGAAAATATTTCCATACTGCTTTTTAGCATTTTCATACTGCTCCTGAGATGAAAATACCAAACCATATTCCTCACTGGAACCTGCAAACACCAATTTCGAATCATTATCACAAATTCTCAATGCTTCCAAAAGATTATTAGTACCCTTGGA
>DUHK01000052.1 GCA_013330915.1 Methanosphaera sp.
TCCAGACATCAAAACAAAGAACGTCTTCTGTGTAATCTTTATTATACTTGCAGTGACTACAACATTCTTGTATGTGGACTCATACACTCCGGATGTGCTCTCTGATAATGATTATAACACAACACTGGTTGATGAAAACATTCATAGGACAGTAAATCCCATTACAAGCAGGTTTAAACCAACGGTAATCTCTTCCAGATATGCCAATTCAAGCCTTGCCCATGACAGGTACGACATCATGCAATGGTTTATAACAAATAAATCCTCATCTATGGTGGTTTGTGAGGATGCAATCATGGACACAATAATCGTATCTACCAGCACAACCCCTGTAGTATATGGAGGATTCACGGAAACAATACCCGAATACGTGACAGATCCTGTGCATATCATCAAGGGATGGTCAAGCATCGACGAATTGTCAGGACTGAATGTAGGTCACATACTCCTAAGACACAACACTCCGGTACCATATTATGCAGAAGTTGTCCATGAAAATTCGGAATATAAAATCTGCAAAATTAAAGACAACTACAGGAATGTGGACCCATGAAAAAAATAGTTAAAACGGCAATAATCATATTGGCACTTGCACTTTTGGCTGTATCAGTATTTGCAGGCAGTGTATGTACAGACACTATGGAATGTGACAACAACACTCTGGTGATATCTGTATGCACAGGTAACATGAGGGCTCTTGAAACAGGGGTGTCCGTCTATGCGGGAAAAGACAACGTACCTTTCATACTCTCTGATAAAACAATGCCCGAACAATTAAATCAATGGCTGCCCGGTTTTATCAGCAAAAACAACATCACTAAAATAGTTGTTGTGGGACCAGTAACAGCAGGTCAACTTGTCGACTTTATGAAATATGGTGCGGAAGTAAAATGGGTAACAGGAAATGACATCCCTGAAATACTCATAAAAATGGCACAAAACTCTAATGATACACGGAAAGATTCTGTGATACTCACAGCATCCGATCCTCTGGCGGGAGAACTTGGTGCATACACGAAAATCCCCGTATTCATAACCGCTTACAACAGCACATATGAATCCAGCCCATACCTTGACGAACGATACATGGATTACATAAAGAAAAACAACATAAACAACGTCATAATCGTTGGAAACATTCCTGAAGCAATCAAAACTCAATTAAAACAAAACAATATTGGTATTGAAGAACTCTCCGGTGAAGATTCAATGCAAGTAAGTAAAAGCGTGAACAACAAACTGTTGGATGAAGGATACATAAAAAATCCTCAGGTGGCATACTATGGATTTTACGGAGAACTGCCCACAATAATACCTGCCGTGGTAAAAGATGATGCAATACTTCTTGAAGATTCATCAAACAAGGGAAATATAGTGGATTATTTACGGGAAAATAACATTACAACGGTAATCATGACAAGAAACACGGAATCAGATTACATTCAAATGGAGGAAACAGATTACATATCAAGCAAAGTCATAAAAGAGCTTGAAAACAACAACATCACTGTAAAATACCTGACAAGAAAACGTACACTTGATGAGGCAACAGGATTATATGATATGAAGATGCTGACAGCAGAAAACATCAACAAACAGAATAATGAAAAACTCGTTGATTCAAATAATGTGACCTTTCCAAGTGAACCTCCTCTTATTGAAATGTTAAAATCCACAAATTGTGTGGATTCAAACAACATAAGTGCCCAAATACATAAGGACAATGACACCTGCACGGTAAAATGGAGTACAATACACCCCTACACATGGAAGAAAACCGGTGACAACACTTATCATGCAACATCAAACACGGGTTATGAGTATTTCTGGACAAAAAATGATAACCGGTGGAATGTCAAGTACAAATTAGACGGTAAGGAGTACTATAACATTACATGGATGGAAAACGAGGATAATTCCTGGACTGAAATTCAGGCCGACCATAACTACACATGGAAATATGATGGAACAATGTGGAAATGTTATGATGATGACGAATTAATATATTACATCAGCAAAACATGAACCTTACAAAAAATGTATAATCTAATAAAAACATAAATACTAACATAATGAAAGAACGATTTTTCATCATTATGACATGGAAAAATAATATTAGTATAGGAGAATAAGACAAAATGAAACAATTATTCGGTACTTTTGGGGTAAGACGAATTGCAAACACAGTTTTAACTCCAGAATTTGCATCAAAAATAGCAGCAGCATATGGAACTAAAGTTAAAGGAACAATCGCAATAGGTTCAGATCCTAGAACATCCTCAGAAATGATAAAACACGCAGTAACTGCAGGATTATTATCTGCAGGATGTAATGTTGTGGATCTTGGAATGTTACCAACACCTGCAGTGCAATATGCAGTAAGACAGTATTATGATGGTGGAATAATGATAACCGCATCACACAACCCTCCACAATACAACGGTCTTAAATTATTGGATGCTGATGGAATAGGAACACCTGACGAACTTGAAGAAGAAATAGAAGATATCTACTTCAACGACAAACAGGAAAGAGTAAGCTGGGACAAACTCGGAAAAGCATACAAACGTGACATAATCGACGAATACTGTGATGAAGTAATAAAAAGAGTGGATGCAGAGAAAATCAGAGAAGCAAAACTTAAAGTAGTGCTTGACTGTGGATCAGGAGCAGCATGTGGAACAACACCATACATCATAAGAAAACTGGGCTGTGAAATAACAACCCTTAACTGTCAGCCAGACGGAGCATTCCCTGGAAGAAACCCAGAACCAACCGAAGACAACCTTCAGGACCTGATAGCAGTCGTTAAGGCAACAGGTGCAGACATAGGTATTGCACATGATGGGGATGCAGACAGAACCATATGTATAGATGAGAAAGGACAATTCGTATTTGGTGACAAATCATTTGCACTGGTAGAAAAATCCATGTTAGAAAAGAATAATGGTGGAAAAATCGTTACAACAGTAGCTACCAGTAATGCAATTGCAGACATAGCACTTGCAAACAATGGGGAAATTATCCTTACAAGAGTAGGAGACCTTGTGGTAGCACGTAAACTACAGGAAATCGATGGTCTATTTGGTGGAGAAGAAAACGGTGGACTAATTTTCCCTGACTTCGTATATGGAAGGGATTCAGGACTTGCAACCGCAATGTTACTTGAAATATTGGCAACAACCAAAAAACCGTTATCCGAACTTATAGATGAATTACCAACATACTTCTCAGAAAAAAGAAAAGTCCAATGTCCAGATGACAAAAAACAGCTTGTTGCAGAAGGAATAATCAACGACACAACAGAATACGAAGTGGACACAACAGATGGTGTAAAAGTAATTACCGATGACGGATGGGTAATAATAAGACCTTCAGGTACCGAACCTATATACAGATGCTTCTCAGAGGCAAAAACTCCTGAAAAAGCTGCAGAACTTGCAGACTGGGGTATGACTTTAATTGAAAAATATCTTGATTAAATATTAACATTAAGTCTTTCTCTTCCCCACTTTTTTTTACATTAATTTTTTTTTCATTAGAACACTATTA
>DUHK01000100.1 GCA_013330915.1 Methanosphaera sp.
CGATTAAGGAGTAAAATTTTTTTATAATTCTCTAGGCAGACTCAAAAACTTTGTTGATAAAAATGGATTAAATTTTATATATAACTCATGATATCAATCAACAAAGTTTTTTAAAGAGCCTTTTTTTAATCTTTTCCAATATTATTTGTAAATTTTTTATTATGATTTAATTTTTTTAATTTTCCCCAATACCTTTTGTAAATTTTTATTATCATTTTAAAAAAAAAAAAGCTTTTTTTAAATTTAAAAACATCCAAAATATCCAATATCAACTAATTTTCTCAAACAAAATATCAGATTCCTGCCCATTAAAATGATAATTAGCACTTTTACCAACAACCCCTTTGATAAAAATTTTATGATTTACAAAAACTATTTTTTAAAAGAAGAAAAAAACATTGTCCCAATACGAAATAAAAACTTTTACTTGTCTTAAAATGCTTTTTAGATAAGATTCGATTTTATATTAAAACAAGCACCAATCTATTTTTATATTATAATATAATCTTAACAAAAAGTATATATAATTTATCTATTAAACATTGTATTATAAAATTTGTTTTAATAATTAACAATATAGCTTGATAGTACTTATCCAAATTTATCAAAATTATTAAAATAAGTTTTATTAAACCCAATAATAAAAAAATTTAATAAATTTTACTTGAAAATAAAACTTATTTTTTCCTTCATTGAATGGAACACAAAATTTTCAAGGGATAATTCATAATCCTGCCAAAGAATGGAATATGAAAATAAACATAAAAAGAGGTAAAAATTATGAAGATAAAAAATATAGCAATATTTTTAATTCTTCTTTGCTGTCTCATGGGTGCGGCAAGTGCAGCTGAAGATGTCTCAACAGATGTGGTCGATGCCTGTGATGATGACCTTGTTGTTGTAGATGGAGTATCTGAAGATTCAAAGCAAGTGGTTGAAGAAGAAAATTCTGTTGATGATGTGGCCGTTATATCTGATGATATAAATTATTTGCTCATTAATGAAGAAAATTCCGAGGATATTGCTTCTGATGAGATAATTGACAATAAAGATTCCAAACTAGGGTCATCAGACTCAGATTCATCTATATTAGGCGGTATAGGTTGGGGTCCTGAAGGAAGTCAGGGAACCTTTGATCATTATAATTCTACTTATGCTAATAAAACATTTAATGGATTTACAGAAATGTGCAATGATTGTATATTTTTAGATTGTAATTTTACTAATGCAACTTTAGATATGCAAGAATTTTATTATCATGAATGGTTAGGCGCTCCCGAAAATATGTGGGGTGTTGAAGAGTCATATGTATGCAATTTCACCAATTGCAATTTTGTAAACTCAACTCTTGATGAAGGCAGTTTAATATTATCAAAAAGGTACTCTCTTGTAAACTTCATTAATTGCACTTTTGAGAATATCACCGCTGATTCTATTGTAAGTAATGTTGGCGGATTTACTTTGCAGGATGCCATTAATTTTTATGAGTGTTCATTTAATAATGTGAGTGTCAAGGGTATTGTTGATGTTCCTGTGCGCACTAATCCTTATGAGAGGTATCGTATTGAGGATTGTACCTATGATGGGATTTTGAGTGATAATTATGCTGTTTTAAGTGAGGATAATAGGGATTACATCAATGCCACCAAGCCTAGGCTTGAATCTGTTTTAAGTATGGGTTTTGATGAGGAAGGCAATCTTATTGTTAATGTGACTGATATTGATGGAAATCCTTTGGCTAATTATGATGTTTTCATAAGCCTTAATGGTGATGAGCTCACTCCTTATGTTCTTGATGATGAGGGCAATCTGACTCTTGACTTGATTGAAATGGTAGGTGCTGGCGAGATTAATGTCACTGCATTGTTTGAAGACAATGATGATTATAAGGGATCTTCTGCTTCTATCAGCACTTTTCTTGTTGTCAAAACGGTTATCCAGAATGTGACTGTTGAAGTTCCGGTTGCCATCAACCCTGTTCAAACTGCTATTTCCGCAAGCGATTTGTCTGCAACTGCCAATACTGCTAAGAGTTTGATTGTTGCCTTGAAGGATGCAAACGGCAATGCTCTTTCTAATAAGGCCATTAAGGTTCTTGTCAATGGAAAGGAGTCCAATATTGTCACTGACAGTAATGGTGTTGCCAAGATAAATGTTAACTATGCAAATGCAGGCACTTATCATTATGTCTTGTCTTTCCTGGGGGATAATGATTATAAGGCTTGCCTTAAGTCTGTTAAAGTAACTGTGGCTAAACAGGCGGTCAAGGCGACTTTTGCTAAGAAAACATTTAAGGTTAAGTCTAAATCCAAAAAGATCAGTTTCACACTTAAGGATGGAAAAGGAAAGGCAATCAAAGGCAAGAAGATCACTTTCACTGTCAATAAGAAGACATATTCTGCTAAGACTAATGCTAAAGGTGTTGCAACTGTAAAAGTTAAACTCACTAAAAAGGGTAAATATGTTGCAGTTGCCAAGTTTGCAGGAGACAATGCTTATAAGGCGATCAGCAAGAAAGCAAAAATCACAATAAAATAAGATGGATTGAAAGGAGAATAATGATTTGTTTTTAGTAGGTCTGAAATTGCAGTTCAGGCCTATTGGAATTTATTTCTTATTCTAATTTTTAAATAAATTGGAATAATAAATAAATTTCTTATTTAATTTTGAATAGGTGATTTATTTAATTGAAAGTTTTAATCTCTTATTATTTTTATAAGGGGTTTAGATTTCTGAGAAAAACTTAATTTTAATATTGAGGTGTAAAAAACAATGAGATCAAACTTAAAAATTTTAGCAATTAGTTTAATTCTTCTTTGTTGTATCATAGGTGCTGCAAGTGCAGCTGATGATGTCTCAGCAGATATTGTAAGTGATTCTGTTGATGACACTGTTGCTGTAGATACAGTGCCTGAAGATACAAGCATGGGAGAATTAAATGAAGACATAAAGACGGATGAAAATAATCGGGAGTCTGCAGTTGCGGATTCTGAACAAAATAGGGCAAGTTCTGTCACTGTTACTAATTGGGAAGATTTAAAAACCGCATGTAATCAAACTTCCCCTCAAACTATTTATTTGTCTGGAGCCATTAATTCCACTAGTCAAATTACATTCAATAATGATGCTACTATTATAGGTGATTCTAATTCATACATTACTGGAGGAAGCTCAAGCCGCATGGCTTTTGTTAGCAGTGGTGCAAAAAGCATTACATTCCAGAATGTTATTTTTAAGGATATGACAGCTAGTGTTCTTATTAAATTAGCTACTGATGATGGTGTAAATAGGTTCATTGATTGTAGCTTTGACAATATCAACACTTCTGCTTTCAAATCTTCAGTTATTTGGAATGATAAAGGATACATGAATATTAGTGGTTGTAATTTCACTAACACTAATAATGGTTATGGTGTCATTACCAATTATGCTACAAGCGGTTCTGTGCAAATGAATGTTGAAAACAGCAGATTTGAAAACAATACTGCTAGATTTGAACCTGGTGCAATTAACAACTGCGGTGAAATGAATGTGACTAACTGTACATTTATTCACAACATTGCTAAGTGGTGGGCTGGAGCTATCCATACTCACACCAATGCACATACCATTATCAAAGATTCAACTTTTGATGACAATCTTGCAGGTGGAGCCAGCGCTTCAGGTTGGAATGGTGGAGCATTATTCTCCTACAGCACTTTAGAAGTTTATAATTCTTCATTTACTGGCAA
>DUHK01000071.1 GCA_013330915.1 Methanosphaera sp.
AATGGTGTAATTACACTATTGTTAGTGTAGTTGATAAACTTACATTCGGTAATGTAAAAGTAAGTACATGGGGCTTCGATATTAAATTTGCGTATGCACCTGTAAATCATATCGGATATGATGTTGTTGAGGAAAATGATATTAAGGAATTGAATTGGGATAATATCATTAATGATTTCAATAATTCTTATCACAATAGAAAATATATTATATGGGATTTTCTTATGTATAATTACCCTTTGGATAGCAGTCTGACAGATTGGTTACATAAAGACAAAGATACATATCATGTCGTTTACTGGGATGACGTTGAGATTGCAAGAAGGAAATATGATAATAACAATTTGCCTGAGTGGTGCAAAGGACAGGACATTCTATGGAAAATAGATTGTGTTATCGACTACATGATCGATCATAATATAGAGAAGGAAAACTGCAAACAGTTGAAAGAATTGATTAGGACTGATGCAGTTACTTTCACTACTGAGGATTATATGAGGATGAAAGGATATATAAAATAAAACCAAAAATAAAATGAAAACTATGGTATATATTATTGCTATTCTTGTTATAGCCGCTTTCTTTCTTGAAGGCTATGTGCTTATGCTATTGTGGAATTGGATTGCACCTTTATTCTGGAGTGCCGCACCTGAACTTACATTCTGGCAGTGTATCGGTATTATAATATTGATAAACTTGATAGGATCGATCATTCGTAACGCTTTGGGCTTCAAAAAGGACTGATATGGAAAACAGTAAACACTATAAGTTTGAAGGATATGATAAGAATATGAACAAAAGGATGATACCAAAAAAATCATATCCAGACGAGATTAAAGCACAGATGGTGTGTTATGAACTTAATCTTAATCCTAATAATATACACAAAATTGTTTGCTATAAATGTCCGACTTGCGGTCAATGGCACTTAGGTCATCATTCATGGAAACAATTAACTGAGGATGATCGATCAAAGATAAGGAAACAATACGAGAAATTCAAAATTCTTCATAATATTAACAAATATTAACACGAAAAATTTGGATGGATAAAATAAAAGTATTATCTTTGCATCAAAATTAATTATGAAATAAAAAGAATATGACAAAGAAACAAGTTGTAGAAGCCCTGAAAGGAATGGACTGTGAAATTGCACAGGTTCAAATTAGTTTTGTAAAGAATGGTTATGTTTATCGAGAAAACGTGCTCGTTTTTCTCGTTAGTGAGCCTTCAAATAAGGATGATATTAATTATTGTTCTCACTGGTGGATATTCTCTAATATTAAAGAATTTAATAATGAAATAAAAAACATTACAAGTGAGAATATTGATTTTATAAGAGTTACTGAGTTTACATCAGACAAGAAGATCGATCCAGTTAAGGATGCAGTCACAGAGGAAACGAATGAAGAAAAGACTATACAATGGTATAAGGTAAAGTGTTCAATGTTCAAAGAGGAATTTGGTGTACGACTTTGGAAAGATTTGATCGACTTCATGTCACACTCAATAGGATTTGACTACACTATTATTGGTCAGTACACAAAACCATATACTGGCGTAGAAGGATATTACGAGAACGGAAATATTATCAAACTCTAAAAACAATACTACTATGGGATATAAAATAGATTCAACTTGGAAACAATCACGAAAAAACGATATAGAGGAACTTAATTCTATTATCGACGATGAATATTGTAATGAATTGGAAATTGGTCGCAAATTAAATTTAATGAAAAAAATCAAAGATGCTTTTCATAAAGCGTTAGAGTCTTTTAACTTTGATATTGTTCTAAAATTTATGAACGACAATAATTGGGAATGGATTAATTATGACGGTGATGTAGTATATGCAATACCAACAAAAGAAATAATAATAGAAAATCTTAAAACAGATCTAAAGCATGGAATGTATCGTATAATTGAACTGAATGAAAAATCATATCAAGTATTCTCTGGCGGTATTTTATTTGAAATTAATATAATTGGTAATAACGCATACGTTTCAATATATTTTGATATTGCACATTTTGTAAAAGATTAGATTGATACAATTAACAAAATTTAACATCATTTATTTGGTAATATCAAAAATAATATTTAACTTTGCACCAAAATCAAAAACAAAATATATTATGATTAGAGAAGCAAAAATAAATGGTATGGTTGTTAAAACCTTCGGATTTGGACAAAAGGAACATGATATTGCAGTTTTTAATGATTAAAAAATATGATATGAAAAATATAACCAAAAAAGGTATTGATAAAGATATAATAACACTTTCTGAACTTGCACACAAATATAGCAATGCAATATATGAACCACAGGAAGGACAGAAAGCACACTATGATAACCAGACTAAATTGGTAAGAATAGCCATGATCGATCTTAGGACTGGATTACATCTTGCAAAAGAAGCACTTAATATTTTATCAGAGAATGATATTTTAGAAGATTAACATTTTTTAACTAAAATAATTTGGTAGTATCAAAAAATCTTCGTACATTTGCAACAGATAAAGATAACAAACATATTAGTATTAACAATTAAAAACAAAGTAATTATGCCAAACTGGGTTAGAACAAGACTTACATTCAATGGTGAGAAAAACAGAGTTGCTGAAATCAAGGAACTCGTTAAGACAACAGGTAAAGATGATGAAGGAAATGACTACACAAATGATTTCGACTTCAATAAGGTAATACCTATGCCAGAGGAACTGAATATTCCTTCTTCTTCGTATGGTGATCGTGGTATGAAATACCTTCTTCTGAACGCTAAACATACTATCTTGTGGAGTGATGACGATCGATCCTTTATAGAAAGTATGAAAAAACAGAAAGAGGAAGATCCTGATCTATTCAATGAGAGTATTGAACTCGGTAAGAAATATCTTAACAATATTTCAAAGTACGGATATACTACATGGTATAACTGGTCATGCGACAACTGGGGTACGAAATGGAACTCTTGTGAGGTTGAGTGGATTTCCGATAATTGTGTAGAATTTGAAACTGCTTGGAGTTTCTGCTATCCTGTTGTTCAGAAAATTTCTGAGATGTTTCCTGATGTTGAGATTGTATTCTGCTTTGCAGACGAGGACTGCGGATCAAACACAGGAGATGGTAGAATGATTGCAGGAAAGGAAACTGATGATACTGAATATCCAGATACAGGAGATAACAGGGCTTACGAAATCTATCTTGATCTTCACCCTGAGTATGAGGATGAACTTGTATATGATCCAGACTTGGATACTTACAAATGGGTTGTTCGTGATGATTGTGATGAAGGTGATGATTTTGAGGAGTAAGTAATTTTACTTTCAATAATATACTTTTGTTTAGAGGTGACTTCGTTGTAATAACGAGGTCACTTCGCATTTTTATACTTTTTAACGTTCCTGGATCCAGACGGAAATCACCAGATGCCAGTGCAATTTAATCTCACTGAGATTAAATAACGACGAACACGCGTTGAACCGATTATCTTCTGAATAAAAAAGATCGATCTATTTAACATTTTTTAACTGAATTTATTTGGTTGTATTAAATAATTGTCGTATATTTGCACCAGAAAAATAACATATAAAACAATATAATTATGAAAATGAACAATGTAGTATTGTACTGCAAAGGATGGTACAAGACAAGGGAAGGTGGAGCAAGGACAATGTGGATGGATATGGCACACTGTATTGATGCTGACGGATGGACTATGTGGAATGAACATGAAGTCGCTAATTGGTGTCTTTTCAGACTTGATGACATGAGGGATGATCCTTTGTTCAAGGATAAAAATCAGTTGAACCTTTACTATTTCATAAAAGAGGTACATGACAATATAAGACGTGCAAAGTTGTACCATAACGAGGAAATAAGCATGGATACAGCGATCATACTTACATATAGAGGAATTATATCTAACTGTGATAACAGTTGTTTTGACTGGGGTGTAAAACCTAACTGTAATGTATTGCCTTTGCATTATGCGGAAGCATGGTATGATGACGGCAGATATTCTAAAAATCCTAAACTTTATCCTGCTGAAATGGACTGTGACTATAAGAAAAAAGTCAATGAGTATTTTCCTGACTATAAAGAACAGGATATTGAATTTGATCGTTTTGAAAGTGTTGAAAAACAGTTGAACATAAAAAATATCAATGATGTTGTTGTCCGTGTAGGTACTGATAGTTTGATTGACTGTGTTGAACTCACTGTTACTGGAGAACAACTAAAGGAAAGTGCATTAAATGTTTATGATGTTATAGACATGAATATCTATAATAACGTGAATATCGATCCAGATAAAAAATATATAATCAGGGCTACTGTTGATCCTTTTGTATGGATAAAAGGATCTGTATATAAAATAAAGTCAATGAGGGAAGCGTAATATTAACTTAATAATTTTTTACATTATGACTAAATTAAAATATAAATACGAGGATCAGGAAACTAAGGTAACGTTAGAAAATTATCAAAGACTGTACGTCTATGATAATAACGGAAATGAGTATGCAATTAAGGCTGATAAATTCGGTGGTATAGAAATATGTGCTAATGACGGAAAAATATCTGTCGAGCCTTCAGTATCAAACGTTATTACCATAAAGACGGTTGATTGAAAAAAGATCGATCAAATTAACAATTTTTAACACGAAATATTTGGTCGGTTCATTTTTTCTTTGTATATTTGCAGTGTAATTAATAAACAAACAAATAATTAATAAACAAACAAAAATGAAAAGAGCAGAAATTCTTTCACG
>DUHK01000023.1 GCA_013330915.1 Methanosphaera sp.
GAAAATGCCGGTTGTGAATATGGTGAGTATGATAAATAAAGGTTAATAATATGAACTATTTTAAATTAATAATGAAAAATCCTTTTAGAAACAAAACACGTAGTTTTCTGGCAATTGTGGGCATAGCCATTGGTATCGCAACTATCGTGGCTTTAGGACTTATCACAGCTTCGCTTGAAGATTCTACAGAAACTACCTTAAAAGATGGTTCTGCCGAAATTACCGTTACAAAAATAGGCAGTTCCATGGGTTCATCCTCAGGTAACTTAAATGAAAGTTATGTGGACAAATTATCGGAAATTGATGGCGTTGAAAAAACAGCGGGATTGCTGGACACAACCATCATAGATACCACAAGCGATAGAGAATCGAGCCGTTATGGATACAGTCTTTACGGTGCCAAACGTGACGATTTAGATATTGTTGGAATTAATAACGTTAACGGTAGCTTATTTGACGAAGAAAAAGATGAACTGATTGTGGGAAAAAATCTTGCAGATGAGGAAAATTACACTATTGGAGATACAATAGACGTTTATGGAAACGAATTTAAAATAACGGGTATTTACGAAACAGGATCTATTTTTTATGATACTGCAATGTACACTAGCCTTGAAAGACTTCAAAACTTAACTGACAATGAAGGGGAAATATCTAGTATATCCGTTAAAATCAAAAAGGATGCTAATTTGACAACTGTAAATGACAATATAAAAGACAAATACAATGACACATTAAACACCATAACTACAGAGGAAATGTCTCAAACTATTGATGATACCCTTGGAATGATAAATTCCACTACAACTGCCATAGAAGCATTGGCAATAATTATTGGTGGTCTGGGCGTTATAAATACAATGATGATGACTGTTTTTGAAAGAACTCGAGAAATTGGAGTTTTAAAATCTGTAGGATGGACTAAAAAAAGAATACTTACCATGATTATGGGAGAATCAATTGTTTTAACATTGCTTTCAGGAATTATAGGTTCTGTGTTGGGAGTGATTGGAGTAGTATTGTTGTTAAAAGTTAATGGTGGAGATATGACACTTGTGTTTAATATAAACATATTCATAAAAGCATTTGCAGTTGCATTGACTGTAGGTATACTTGGTGGTTTATATCCGGCAATTAAAGCTTCACGATTATCACCGACAGAAGCATTGAGATATGAATAGGAGGGTTACTTTCCATGAGAAATATTGTAAGTATTCGTGATTTGAAAAAGTATTATGACAATGGTGAAACCAAGGCATTAAATGGAATTAACCTCGATATTATGGAAGGAGAATTCGTATCAATAATAGGACCTTCCGGGAGTGGTAAATCAACCCTTTTGAATATGATTGGTGCATTGGACAATCCTGACAGTGGCAGCATAATAGTTGACGGCATGGATTTAAACAACCCTAAGGAAAATCTTTCAAAGTTTCGTTCAGAGAAGATTGGTTTCATATTTCAGTTACATAACCTGATTCCAAATCTTAGCGTTTTAGAAAATGTGCTTATACCCTTGGTTGGAAAACATTTACGAATAAACAAAAAGAATGAAAGAAAAGCCGTTGAATTATTAAAAAATGTAGGATTAAGAGATAAAATTCATCAGAATCCCACTAAAATGTCTGGTGGACAAAGACAACGTGTTGCAATAGCCAGAGCATTAGTTAATGAACCTTCAATTATTATAGCAGATGAACCTACAGGTGCATTGGACACTAAAACAGGTCAAAAAATTATGGATTTGTTAAAAAATTTACATAAAGACCATAATGTTACTTTAATTGTGGTTACTCATGATCCAACAGTGGCCAGTCAGGCAGACCGAACAATTACTGTTCGTGACGGTCAGATTATTGAAAGCAAAGAACAAGACCATCAACTTAAGGTCATTCCAGAAAGAGAAGTAAGCCATGTAGATGAAGACTTTGTTGATTATGTTACACGAGAAAAAATCTATGGTACTGATATTCCTAAGAAAATCCTGATTAAAATGGATAATAAAAATATGAAACTGCAGATTAGGGCATTGACAAGTACTCAAATTAGAACTGCAAGATTGAATGAAGAAAATGGTTCAAGTACATTCCAGGAGAATATTGTTCAAATGGGTGCTTACAGTTTAAGCGGTAAAAAAATACCAATGAAATTTATTCAAAATAAAATTCCTGCAGGCGTTGTTGATAAAATATCTGATAGAATAATTAAATACAGTTTATATGGTGAATAATTTTATATTTTAAGAAATTATTCATTGATTCTTTTTTTTAAATGTTTTTGTTTCTTTTATCATTCTTCTCTTTTTTTGGAAAATAATTATTAAATATACTCCATACTTAAATAATACAAAATAAATATTTTAAAAAACATAATATAGTTATTAGAACTTAATTTAAACTTTAAAGTGTGAGTAATACCATGTCACAAAGCATCGAGGTTAATCCGGAATGGATTATTTGGTCGAGGAAATCATTAAATTACAGTGTTGAAAGTGCCAGTAAAAAATTGAAAATCAAACCTTCAACATTGGAAGAATGGGAATTAACTGGTCGCTTAACATATAAAAATATTAATAAATTAGCGAATTTATACGATGTTAGTCCATTATTATTTCTTAACAACACTCCTCCTCCTGAAATTGAACAGTACATTAAAGATTATCGTACAATGAACGATAAGAGAATATTATCCAGTCCGGATATATTAAAAGAGATTAAACATGCAAAACGTAAAAGAATGCTGCTTTTGGAAATAGCTGAGAAACTCAATAAAAATTTGGATTTCGATTATTATCAGGAAAAAGAGCGTAACAAGGAATCTCTTGTTAATATTATTAAGGACTCCCTGGATATTAATGCAGTTAAATTAAACAATTATTCTGTTGATCAATGGATTAGAGAATTTGAATCATTGAATATATTAATTTTCAAGTTTTATAATATTAAACCCGAAGATATTAAAGGATATGCTTTTAACAACACCAGGTTGCCTCTTATAGGTATCAATAATCGAATTCCGGACAAAGAAAAAATTTTTTCATTGTTTAATGAATATGCTCATTTGTTAATAGGAAAGGATGGAATTAGTGGAGATTATAATAGGGAAAAAGAGGAAGAATTCTGTAATTCAGTAGCCTCAGAAATATTGTTGCCTGAAAAAGAAATTAAAAACATTAAAATCAGTAACATTAATTCAATTATCAGAATCGTTTCCACCAGATACAACGCAAATATGGAAACAATTCTTTACAGGTTAAAAAACATCAACATGTTAACAGAAGAGGAACTGGAGGAACAACTTCTTAAGAGAGTATATAATAAGGATGAAAAGGTCAAAGAGGAAAGTGATGTTGAGAAAGAGGATGAAAAGAAAGATAAAACTCCTCCTAAGAAGAGAAAAACATCAAAACAACAACGATTAAAGACCATAGCATCAAAGAACGTTAATCAAAATGGACACTTATTCATTGAATTACTGCTGGAAGCATATGATGAAGAACTAATAAATGATCTGGATCTTTCAAACGAACTTGGAGTTCCTCATACAGCCATTCCTTTCGTAATTGATAAAGTAACAGGGGCAAGACGATGAGCAATGCTAAATATTTAATTGATACTAACATTTTTGTTAGATTTCAAAGCGGACAACAATACGACCAATCATGTTTTCCTGTTCAGTTTAATAATTTCCTTAAATTACTAGAAGATGGTTGTGCCATATCCATTGACAAGGTTAAAGATGAACTAAACGATGATTTCTTCTGTAAAGAATACAAAGACATATTCAAGGACAGTATTACAGGTGATATTTCAGAAACATACAACATACTTAAAAGTAAGCAACCGGAATATTTCAATACTTATGCTTTAGAAAAGCCAGATGATGCTGATCCGTATCTGATTATATATGCGTATCATAATGATTTATGTATTGTAACTCAAGACGAATTTCTGTCAACTAATTTAAGTATTAAAAAATTCAATCTCCCTACAATATGTGAAGCGTTGGGTGGAATTATTGTAGACAATAAGGATAAAAAAGACAACATAAATCAATATGATAGAGGATTTGGATGTATTTGTTTAACTGAATTAATACGGAAAGAAAAGTTAATGAAATAACATTAACTTTTTTTAAGATTTTTAAAAAAGTCATTAAAAAAAAGAGCATAATAATTAAAATAAAAAAAGAAGATTTCATATAATTTTATGAAAAATATAAAAAAAGATATTATATAGTTAAAGCTAGATTTGAACATTATTTATCCTTAAATGCATACCCTGCCTTCTTCTATGACAACATCTTTGTTTTTTCTCACAGTTTTCTTTGTTTGCATGTTTGTCGCATTTATCTTTGTTTTTACCATGACAACATTCTTTTTCTTCAGCATGTTCATGATTTTTTCCTTTACAACAATCATGACCGTCCCCATGAGTCATTTTTCACCTCTTTTCTAATATATAAAAAAAAGTAATATTATGATTTTAAATTAAATAAGTTATCTAATAATTTATCTGAATTAACAACTATATAAATCTTTCATAAAAAAATATGAAAATAATTCATATTAATTTTCATAAAAAAATATGAAAAAATATTCGGCATACATAAAAAATTTTAAAACATAAAGACAAAGTATAAATTAACTAAAAAAAATTTCAAGGACGGATTAAAATTAACTACATTAAATTAAAAGAGATATCACAAATTCATAGCGGACTACGAATATCCTCCTTTAAAGAAAAAGAAAACAATTACAAATATAAAATAATTACTTTAAACAACGAAAATAATTATAGAATCAACAAAAACACACTTAATCAAATAACAACAGATAAAAAAATCGATTCAAAATACCTTTTAGAGAAAGGAGATATAATACTAAAATTGACACCACCATACACATCAAAGATCATAGAATTTAATGAAAAAAACATATCCACAACCTCCAATTATGCAATCATTAAGGTCAATGAAGGTTTCTCTCCAGAAATCATAAACTTTTATCTAAACAGCGAGTACATTAAAAAACAAATCCATAAATTTGCCGACGAAACAAGCATCAAAGTAATTAATATCCGAAATATCAAAGAATTCAATATTATACCAACAGCCAAAGAAAAAGACCAGACCTATGAACAACTCATATTAACATACAAAAAAAAGAAAAAATACATGGAAAAACAATTGAATTTAGAAAAAAGTTTATTGGAAGAAATAATGTTTGGAGATAATAATAATGGTGGAAATTAATGAAATACTCATAGATTCTTCAGAAAAATTAAGGGGACACATGGAATACCTGGAATATCAACACCATATAATGGGTGCAATATTCTATAAATATCTCTCATACACCATAGAAAAAGAAAACAACAAACAGTTATTCAAATTTAATATTAACTATAAGGAAGCTTTTGAAAAGGAAAATATAGAATTCTACGGAAATAAAATTAAAGAAGATTCTTTGAATAATTTAGGATATTTTATAAAACCTGAAGATCTATATCCCAACATACTTGCTGAAGAGAATATACTTCCTAAATTAGATGATGCCATTAGAAAAATCGAATTCAAAAAAACAAGTTTAAATGATTTATTTAATCAGATAAACTATAAAGAATTATCCGAAAACGAAGAAGTTAAAAACTCCTTTGAAAGAATTATTAAGGAAATAAATGGTTTAAGCTTTAATAAAAAACATTATGATGAAATTAAATACCTTATGAAATTCTTTTTAAAAAAATCATACACTCCTAACGAAATATCGATTTTACTAAGCAAACTAGTTTCAATCAATAAAAATGAAATAGAAAATGTATACGATGCAACATGCGGATCTGCTTCAACTTTACTCTTTTTAAAAGATGAAGCTAAAATAACCAATTATTATGGTCAGGAAATCAATAAAAACAATTATGATTTAGCAAGAATGAACATGATTATGCATGGAATAAATCCTGAAAACTTTGAAATATACAATGAAGATTCAACAACAAAACAAAGAAATTTACCGGCAATAGACGTGGTAATTTCACATCCCCCTTTTTTAAAAAAATGGGATGCAAATGATGAATTGTTAAAAGACGAACGATTCAACACATTTAAAAAATTACCTCCAAAATCAAAGGCGGATTATGCATTTATAGAAACAATGATTTACCCACTTAGTGATGATGGAAT
>DUHK01000021.1 GCA_013330915.1 Methanosphaera sp.
GATTTCCCACTATTTAATCCATTAAGTATTGCCTGAGTTACTCCACCAGGTGTTGTGAATTTAGCAATGAATTCTTCCTTATTATCAGAGGGTACTAATTTTTCACATTTTTCGGCAATATCCTTAAACTCTGGAAAATTTTCTGAAATTTTGTTGATTGCTGAAATGTTTTCTTCGGATTTAGGATCCACACGACAGTATACTGCAGGCAAACAACCTGCAATTGCAATATAATTCATTTTATCTTCGTCATCAACCATCACATAATCAAAGTCCAGCAAATCAAACAGTTCATTTGCCAGGTTATTTTCACCATATACCCCGGCTATTGCTTGTGAATTCATAATAGTATCTGGACCTGTAGGTATTATACGTACAACATTATCAGAACCAGTCTGTTTTTTAATATCTTCCGTTGTGATTCCTGCCATGAATGATATTACCAATAAATCTTTTGGCAAATCAAAAAAACCTATTGGTTTAAAAGATTGTGGAGGTACTGATAGTATAAGAATTGATGAATTTTTAACTATTTCAGCATTTGAAGAAATCATATCTATCAGATTATTGTCTGAAATATCACTGAAAGTAAATATTGAACCGTTATAGGTTAACTGAATGTTTTCATATGGATAATCTTTTTCTAGTAATTTAAGTATTAATGCCCGGCCAATGCGTCCTGCACCAATAACACCGATTTTATTTTCGAACAACTTTTCTTTACTCATAATAACTAATATGTTTTTACAAATATTAATAATTGAGAAAAAATAGATAAATAATAATGAATAGGAGGTCCAAATTCAATGATAGATAGCAAATACCAATATTTGAAAACCATTACAAAACAGTTATACAATATGCGAACAAAAGAGATTGGTAAGGAAATTGATGGAACAACCCCTCCTTCAGTATTTATAGGAAGCTACAATTATCCAAAGGTATTTGCAGGACCTCTTCTTGCTCCGAGTTATGATGATTCGGCAATAATGGACAAACCCGAAGAATGGATAGCTACAAATGCTTCACAACAGGACATCATCGGTTACCGATTAAACCTTGTACGTGGAAAACAGACCATTGGAATAAAGGATCTGGAAAACAATTACATTGAAAAATTACAGGAAATATCCATGGCTTCAAAATCAATAGCAAGTGAAGCCGAATTCAATAAAAAACCTGTTGGAATGACATTTAGTGCTGAAAATGCCCCTCACGGACCCAGTGCAGAACTTAAAAAGTTTGACATTGACAATGTGAAATGGGATCACCAGCTGGAAAAAACATTTTATGATACCGATCTTAAAGCTGCTGATGCTGTCGAAATACTTCACGACAAAGAGATACCCTTTTCACAGATACAGAAGGCATTTTCTGTAGGGACAATGGGTGAAAAGAAAAACAGGAAATTAGTTCCTACACGCTGGTCAATAACTGCTGTAGACAGCACAATAGCAGACAGACTGTTAGCAAATGTAAGACACTATGATATTCTGGACATATTCAAAGTCTATGAATTTGAAAGTTTAAACAATTATTATGCAATATTAGAAATGCCAACCCAATGGCAGTATGAATGGATGGAAGCATTTCTTGATGTTAAAGGAAAAGGCAGCATGATTTTTACCGATTGTGAACACAATAAGGGAAAGAAAGAATATTCACGTGTTGGAGGATGTTATTATACTGCAAAAATGGCCATACTTGAACAGTTAGAAAAAGATAAATTACAAGCAGGTTGTATTGTATTCAGGGAAGCAAACGAAGATTATATTCCATTAGGCGTGTTTAATGTCAGGGAAAATATTAGGCATGCCATGAAAACAAGACCTAAAGAATTTGAAAGCATGAAAAAATCCTTGGAATATATTGAAACAAAGTTACAGTTAACTGTGAAAGACTTCAGAAAAGCCAGCCAGTTGTTGGATGAAGTACTGAAAGAAAGACAAACAACACTCGACCAATATTTTACATAGGAGAAAAATCATGTTAGAATTTAAGAAGATAAGTGATGACACTCTTGAAGTGATGAAAAAATCCATCGGAACTAAAGAGGATTATCATACATTGGCAAGTGATAAAATACAGGATTTGCTTGGTGGTGAAAATACCCATATTCTAAATAGTGCAAACAGTTGTCTTTTGGTTATTGCACAGAAAATAGAAGAACCAATACTGGTGGCAGACCAGGGAGGATGGAAAGGCTTTATAAAAGCTTGTGAAATTTTTAACAAAAATGTGGAATATGTTCAAACAGATGATGGCGTTATAAATATTGAAAAACTAAGCAATTATTTTGACACACATGAGATTAAGTCATTGTATATTACAAGCCTTGCCGGTTATACTGCAAAGCAACCACTAAAAGAAATACAGGAGTTATGTGACCTACATAAAGTGTTACTTGTTGTGGATATTTCAGGATCTGTTGGTGATGAAGAACTATATAACTATGGAGACATCCAAGTTTCATCAACAGGAAGTCCCAAAATCATCAACATAGAAAATGGTGGCTTCATAAACGACATTACTGGTCGAATTGAATTTGACAAGCATTTATTAAAAACATTTAAGGCAGATCACATAACATGCTCAGGAATAGCAAACGAAATTGACAAAGCAAAATACATAGAAGAAAAAACCGTGAAAGCTAACATGTACCTGAAAAATAAATTAATAAAACACCTTATTAATGATGAGATTCACAACATCATCCATCCTGATTCTCCGGGCTTAAACACCATTATAACAATGGAAAGTAAAAGTAAAGCAAAAAGACTTGCATACAACATAAGACAAAAACTCAGTATGAAAAAAAGCATAGTAACTGTTGGTCCAAATTATAATCGGATAAAAAAAGCAAGTATTATTATAGAAATTAAAAATTTAGATGTTGACTCGTTAACTAAAGAGAATATGGATTATCTTTACAACATTATAATAGAAGAAATAGAAAATAGTTAAAAAAAAATAAATTAGGGCTATTTATCAATATATTCCATATCCTATTGATTAAATCATTCCTGTATGAGATAAAACCAGTTGTGCTATGATAGCAGATGCGAAATATGTTCCGAATATTACAAAACAGGTAACAATAATCCCCCTAATACCTACTTTTTTGAATTCTTTTAAATCTTTACCCATTGCAATACCTGCATAAGCCAAAAGAATTGCTGTTATGGATATGAGATCCACCTTGGATGTGTAATATATCACAGTTGATGATATAGGTGACCAAGGTAAAGCTACAAACAACCCAATGATACTTATATAAAGAATTGAAGGGATGTTCCATGGTAAAATCTTTTCTATAATCAATCCCAAAAGGGAAATGAAACATAAAATAAACATTCCAATTAATGCTTCTTGAAGCGGGTATCTAAACCCAACATAATTACCAATACTGGTCATGACTGAAAATATGAGTAAAATTCCAATCCATTCTAAAACCGTGTTAATTGACAAATCAAACTTCATTGTTAATACTTTCCTTTTCCATGTTTATTTTATTATCTGATATTTTGCCGATTATTGGTTCCAGAATATTGTACAAACGTTCAGTCAATGGTAAAGCTACGAAGATATACACGTACATTCCGGTAACCATCGCAATTAAATTAGCCATACCACTAAATGCTTCCATTTGTACCGCATACTGAGGATATATCGTTGACAATGATGCTACTGCAGCAGCATTCATACTTGCACTTCCTATTCCACATGCCATACCATAAGCAAAAGGATGTAATGGAATCGAATAAGCTAGTACACTGGTTAATAAACTTATAAATGGAGTTCCCAGAACTGTACCGATCAGGAATAC
>DUHK01000088.1 GCA_013330915.1 Methanosphaera sp.
AGTTATGTTTTAAATTATCATTTTCAGTATATTCTGGGTCTTGATGCTCAAACATCCGGACTTATATTAATATCAACACCAGTAATGATGTTACTCATAGCGGCACAGGCTGGTAAATTATCCGATAAGATAAATCCTGCAATACTTCAATTGATAGGTGTAACACTTATAACAATAGCCATATCCTTATTGTCACAGATAAACGTTAACACCCCCCTTTATTTAATAATGGTGGCTATGATTATTCAGGGTATAGGTCACGGATTCTTTTCAACACCTAACAATAATATTATATTAAGTTCTGTGGATGATAAAAAATATATTCCTACTGCATCAGCCTCTGTTGCTACTGTTAGAAATCTGGGACAATCCTTCAGTATGGGAATATTGACTGTAACCTTTGCATTTATCATGGGAAATGTGCCAATACAAGCATCCAACTATGATCTGCTGATTATCAGTAATCAAACTACAATGATGATTATTGCCCTGCTCAGTTTAATAAGCATATTATTGTCTGTCATTGGATTGAAAAAATCCGCTCATATTTTTTCATAATCTTTTTTTATTTTTTTTTTAAATTCCATCTAGGGATATTTATATTACTTAAATTGTTAATTTAAACTTAAAATCTTTTGTTCTATGTATTATTTTGTTATTATCCTTAATTATACGTCTGTTTAAGATTTTTTGATAAATTATATATTGCTTTATATACAAAATATGAATATACTGGATGTGGTAATATGTTTAACAAAATATTAAATAAGTTGGCTTTGTTTGCTGGAAAGACATCAATTCTCTTTCTGAACCTTTTTAACAAAAGTGGGACTGCTTTTCCTGGTAGAATTGCATTATTAATTGACAAGTCCTTTTTGGAGGTAATCAATGAAAAATGTGATAAAATCATATTAATTTCAGGAACAAATGGAAAAACCACAACTAACAATTTGGTCAACAAAATTCTTGAAAATTACAATGTATTGTCAAACCTTAAAGGAGCCAACATGATTCAGGGAGTGGCAACAACATATGTTCGAAATACTAAAAATCATTATGATTACGGTATTTTTGAAGTGGATGAAGGTTCACTGGACAGAATATCAGCTTTTTTAAAACCAGAATACATATTACTCACAAACTTTTTCAGAGATCAGTTGGATCGATATGGGGAAATAGAAGGAATAATTTCAGAAGTATTTGAAAGTATTCAATTATTGCCTGATGTGAAATTAATTCTTAATGCAGATGACCCTTACGTTTATCAGTTATCCCAAAAGGTGAACAACGAAATAACCTCATTCGGTATGGAAATCGCATCTAACAAAATCATCGAAACTAATTTGACAATCAGTAAATGTCCATTATGTGGTGATGAAATACAGTATACTAAAAACATTTACGGACATTTGGGTGATTATCATTGTCTTAACTGTAACTTTTCTAATGAGAAAAAAGAGTATACTGTTATTGATGTGAATGAGATGGATTCATCACAGGAAATAACAATTCGTCATGACAACGAAAAACATGTAATCAACTTTCCGTACATTGGATTGTATAATGCATACAATGTATGTGGAGTATATGCCTTAATGAATGAATTGGGAGTTAATGTTCAAGATACAATAAAGGCTATGGAGAATTTTTCATTTTCATTAGGTAGAATGGAAGAATTTGATTATAAAAACAAGAAAATCAAGGTAATCCTTACAAAAAATCCTATAGGATTAAGTCAGGTAACAAGGATAATATCAAATGATAACAGGAACAAAACAGTAGTCCACATATTAAATGACAATGAGGCCGATGGAAGAGACATCTCATGGATCTGGGATGCAAATACATATTGTACCAATGATGAAACAATAAAGAATTATTATTGCAGTGGTATTAGGGCAGAGGAAATAGCATTAAAAAAGAAATATGATGATGTTGACCTGGAAAAGATTCATATATTTAAACAATGGACGGATGTTATAGATACTGCTATTGAAGACGATGTTGAAATAGTATATATATTGCCGACTTATACTGCTATCTTTGACACCAGGGATTATGTTAGTCAAAAAGTAAATAGGGGTTAAAATATGGAATTAAACATTTTTCATTTATATCCGGAATTATTAAACTTGTATGGGGATACCGGAAATATCAGGTGTCTTAAAAAAAGGGCCGAAGACAGAGGAATTAAAGTCAATGTATACAACTTTTCTGAAAATGATGAAAAACCTGATTTGGATAATGGAGATATTTTCTTCATGGGTGGAGGATCAGACAGAAACCAGCAATTGGTATACAAGGATTTTCTACAATATAAACAGAGTTTTAAACAATTGATTGATGAAAATAAGGTTGTATTAGCTGTTTGTGGTGGTTATCAACTTTTAGGTGCACAATACATAGATAAATATGGAAATACCATTGAAGGATTAAACATTCTTGATTATGTAAGTAAATCAGGTAAGGGAAAAAGAATCATAGGAAATATAATAATTAAAAGCAGTCTGGACATAGAACCAAAAACAATAGTGGGCTTTGAAAATCATGGTGGCAGAACTTACTCTGACTATGAAGCATTAGGTGATGTAATCTCAGGATTGGGTAACAATGATTATGATATGAAAGAAGGAGTAGTTTACAAAAATTACATAGGTACCTATTTGCATGGTCCTGTACTGCCAAAAAATCCTCATTTGGCCGATTATCTAATATTGAAAGCTTTACAAAATAAGTATGATATCAATTCTTTGGAACCTTTGGATGATTCAATAGAAATGAAAGCACATAATAAAGTCATAGAATTGTATAAATAAAAAAAAGATTAAAAAAAAAGAATTTATTTAATTGGTTAAATAAATTTTTATTAAATTAGCTATTTTCGTTAAGTATTTTTTAAGCGGACCTGTTTTATTGATAATATTTTCTATAAAGACAACATCTTCCGGTTTAAGAGCTTTAAGTAATAAGATTACAATCATATAAACTAAGCTTCCAACAATAAGACCAATAAACATTCCGATAATTGTATGCGGAATCAGATACATGACAGCAATCATGAATCCCGTAGCTATAATCATTTTAAATAGATCTTTATACGGTGGATGTATCTTTGACAAGTGAACTAGTTCACCAACTGTCATAACCATCAATACAAATGTGGCGGCAGTTGTTCCAATAGCAGCTCCAGTAATATCGTATATTGGTATTAGAATGAAACTTAAAACCACGTTCACCAATGCACCTATAATCAATGAATACATAGGAAAAGTCGGTTTTCCTAAACCTTGACACATACTACATGCAATCAAATAAACTGAGAAGAAAAACATTCCTCCCACTAATATCCAAAGTGCTTCAGCTCCTTTTGCGTATTCACTTCCAAATAATAAAACCATTAATGGAACTGCATATACCATAATAAAGGCAGATACCGGTAATGATGTTACAGTCGTATATCTGTATGACTGGTGCATATACATTTTTAATAATTCCTTATCTTCTAAACTGTCGGCTTCACTGGTTGCAGGAAGTATGGATATTGACACGGAATTTGCCACCATAAGAGGTATCCTTGCAATAGCACTTGCATTGGTATAAAATCCTGCAAAGAATGTCGGTAAAAACATACCTATGAAAAATGTTCCTGTATCATATAAAAATATTTCTGCAATACCTGAAATAACAACAGGAATCGAAAACTTAAATATTTCTTTCATTAATTTTAATTCTTCTCTGAAAGATATTTTCGGAAACTTCTCATCTAAATAAGCATCATTCACATCACGTTTAAAAAGATAATATGTTCCCAGTAACGATACGAGAAAACCCAATGCAGTACCTAATACGGCACCTGCTGCATACCATCCTACAATTACTAGAGATGATGCGATTATTATGGTGAATATCTGTTCAATGAATTTACTGTAGAAAATATTTTTCATCTGATAAAATCCTTGAAATACACCTCTAAATGCACCTACAAGTACACTAAACGGTACAATAACCGATACCAATCTTAATGGTAATAATGCTTCAGGTTTATTCCACATGCCCACTGCTATAGGCTCTGAAATTAAAAACATGATTATCGAAGCAATAATTGCCATGAATATCATCATTTTCATACCGGTAATGCTTACCCTGTGTACCATCTCCTTATCATCAATAGCTTTGTACTGTGAAACGTATTTTGCTATTGCTGGAGGAACTCCTCCTGAAGCTCCTATGATAAATATGTTCTGAAAAGGTAATGTTAGTCCAACAAGTCCGTATCCAGTTGTCGATAATAGTCTACTTAAAATAAAACGATAAATAAATCCACCTAATCTAAGGATTATAGAACCCAATAGCGTAATAATACTTCCCGCTGCTAGTTTGGATTTTTTATCACTCAAGTACCTACCCCCTTAATCGGATATTATCAAATTATTAATAAATATTTAAATTTTATCAATAATGATATAGTATACATATATTTTTATAAATTATTTTATAAGTATTTGGTGTTTATTTATTCATATATGCTTAATTTATTATTCCCTGCAAAAAATTCATTGGAATTCCTTCTTATTCCATGTAAATATTATTTTTCCCTGATATCTGACAATTAGATTTTCTATGAAAAAAGGATAAATATTATACGCAGCATCATTTTTTTTTAAAATCTTTTTTTCATGCTTTATAATATTTCAAATAAAAATCTATATTAAGTCTAAAAAAGATAATATTAATAAATAAATTTATTTTTTATAGGGGATTATATGACAAAGAATGTGGAAAGATTAGAAAAACGTATCAACGAACTTAAGGAATCATTGGAACAACATAAAGAAAATCCTGAAAGCGGATTTGAAGAAGTTAAAAATGTTGATATGCTCATAAAATTTGAAATATATCTAAATGATTCAGAAATAGGTATTGATGATGGTATTTACTTATACATGAACGAAGACGGGGCTATAGTAAATGCAGAGTACTTTGTAAAGGAAGATGGTGATGTAACTATCATCAGTTTCACTGACGAACAACTGGAAGTAATTGTTGAATTATTTGCTGATGTTTTCAAAGTAAATGTAGAATAAAAAGAGTATTACCTTCCCATTCCACTATTTTTTTTTCAAAAACTTTTTTTTATAGATAAATATATTATTTTTTACAGGTTATTACTATGTCAATTGAATTAGATGAAATTAAAAAACGAGAAAAAGGATTGAGAATAATTAACAGCAAAATCAAGACCGAGGGTATTGATTCAATTGTAGATTTAACAGGACTTGCAGGTGGATTTGACGTTACACCAAAGGATATTTCTCTGCTTGAAACTTATGCCGGACCTGCAGTCTTTGATGAAAAAATCCAAAAGTTAGGCATAGAACATATGGGTGGAGAAAAAGTGCTACCACTAAACAGAACAACAAGCGGTATAGCTGCAATGATAATCACATATGTTAAAGAAGGGGATGAAATTGTTCATTTTCTTCCGAAAAAACCGGGTCATCCATCAATTCCGAGAACGGCTAATTTAGTTGGAGCAGATTATGTTGAATATTCAAGCATAGATGACTTTAAAATTAGTGATAACACAGCATTGGTAGTCATAACAGGAACAACAATGGATCATGAAGTAATAACAGAAGATGATTTTAAACAGATTATTCAAAAAGCCAAAGACAAGGATATTCTGGTTTTTGTTGATGATGCATCAGGGGCCAGATTACGCCGAGCAATTTATAACCAACCTACTGCAATAGATCTTGGTGCTGATTTGTCAGTAACAAGTACTGATAAGTTAATGGATGGTCCGCGCGGAGGTTTAATGGCAGGTAGTGAAAAATTAATAGATGAAATTAAACTGACCGTTAACCAGTATGGATTTGAAGCTCAGGCACCATTGGTTGCTGGAATGATAAAGGCACTGGAAAAATATTCTCCTCAAAGAATCAGGGAAGCCTATATTCAGAAGGATGAATTATACCAGAAGTTATTGGATAAGGGATTACATCCATCAACTACTCCTACAGGCTTCATGTTTAAGCAGGAGGACATTAAGGATGAAGTAACCAAAAAAGTAGGTCCGGTTGATGTTTCTGCAGATATCATTGCAACAGTTTATTCAATGCTGCTGTTAAAAAATTATAATATTGTTACAATACCTGCTGTGGGTATGCCTGGTGCTAGTAAAACCATCCGTATAGACTGGTCAGCAAAGGATTCGGATAAGTTGACAATGGATGAAATGGTAAGTGCCATTTGCAATACATTTGAAAAAACAGCCGAGGTTTGTAAAAACGATTGTATAGAAAAAGTTCTGTATGATTAGTTAAGGAGATTAAAAAAAATGTGATGATGATTATTCATCATCTATAATATCACATTCACCTGATGTAATTTTCTCTAATTTTCCATCATCAGTTTCGATGATTAATGCGCCGTTATTGGTTATTCCAACAGCATCAGCTTTAACTGCTTTTCCATTTTTATATACTTTTACACGATTACCTGTTGTACTTGATAATCTTCTCCATTCCGAAATGATATATTTGAAATTATTATTTTTATATTCTTCATAAAGGTCTTCAAATACTTTGAAGAAACTTCTCATGATCTCTGCTCTATTGAATGTAATATTTGTTTCTTTTTGTACTGTAGTAACAATGTTGTTCAATTTTTCCGGAATGTCGTTTTCATTGATGTTAACATCAATTCCAACACCAACCAGTACAGCCTTAACCTTATCATAATCTGTAACTGCTTCGGTTAGAATTCCACATATTTTTTTATTTTCTATTAATATGTCGTTAGGCCATTTAATACCAACATCTATCATGAACTCATCATGCAATGTCTTGGCAATTGCAACGCCTGTTACAATGGTCAGTTTACTTGCTTCTAGAAGTGTGACTTCAGGTCGTAAAATCATGGTCATGTAAATACCACCTTCAGGTGATACCCATTCTTCACGTTTTCTGGTTCTTCCTGCGGTTTGATATTCTGCTATTATGACTGTTCCTTCAGGAGCGTCATCTTCTGCAAATTTCTTAGCGGTGTTGTTTGTAGATTCCACTTCTTCATAGAAATGTATGTTATGACCCATGTATTTGGAATTTAATCCACGTCCAACTTCAAATGGTTCAATTATGTCTGGTGTATCTTCAAGTTTATATCCTTTATCAATATCATGTGAAATAATATATCCTGCTTCTTTAAGAATTTCTAAATTCTTTATTAGTTTTTCCTGGGATATTTCTAATTTTTTTAATAATTCAGATTCTGTAGCATATTCCTCTTCAATATTTTTAAGTATATGTTGTCTAATCATCTTAAACCCTATTATAATTTTGAATTAGCATCAAATCTCAGTCATTCAATTGAATAAAAATTTGACATATAGTATAATAATATATTATTTAATTAATCATAAATAGATTTTTAATAGATTATCATAGATAAGTCAGAATTATTATTTGGATTTTATTATTGGAAATTTTTTCACTGTAATTATTCGATCTATTCATGTTAAATGATA
>DUHK01000059.1 GCA_013330915.1 Methanosphaera sp.
TCCTGAATTGATCCAGAACAAGCTGAATCCGCTATCGCGAGGATGCTCAAAATTCAAATACCAATCAGGCAAATCACGCTCTGACATATGACGATTAGGATTGGAACCATTAGTATTGTACCGTACAACATTGTTCCTGCCCTTTCCTCCAATGGCTACAGCAGAATCTCCACCTTGACCAACAGCAGTGTTCAATATGTTATACATTACATTGGAATCACTGGTGGTGGAATCCTGCATACCATGATTCAGGCTAATTGCAATTGCACCTGGAACTGTGACATTGTTGTACTTGATTTCATACTTATGATTGCCACTAACACTTTGAGAATAGCTTATGCCGTAAATATGATCACCGGCATGCCAACCGCCAACAGTGTCGACAATTATGGTATTGTTTAGTATACGGTCATTGGAATCCTGTGCCTCAATGCCAGCAACCAAACCCCACCCATAATTGGTCGCATTACCTGTAATGTTAATGAAATTGCTGATTATGTCAATCTGAGTAGGACCATAATAATTATAGGAATAAATTCCAACATTAGGACCATTATTCACACTGTGCAAATGATTGTATGCAATCATGATATTATAAGCAGGACCTGCTACCTGAATAGGGTAAGCGGTACCCCACTGACCACTGCCACCATAAGTGAAGACGTCAATAGTGTTATTCAAGATGCAAACATTATTCAGCTTGTACAAATCCAAGGCATATAAGAAATTGGCAGTGCCCTTGCGAGTGTAGAAATCCTCAACAGTAATGTTGTTGCCGCTGATTGTAGAATTGTCACAGGCATAAATCAAGACAGTAGACAAGGTAGGATTCCGGCCTTTAGCTCCATTGATGGTAGAATAGACATTATTATCTATAAGCTGCATATTGTCACAGCCTTCGGCAGCCAAAGCTGAAACTTTGTCCATCTTCACGCCCATGCTAATGCCAGCGCCCCAACTAACATCACACAAAGGCAAAACAACACTGATATTGTTGCCGCTCACCAATGCATCATAACAATAATTCAGATAAACAGCATAATTAAAACCCATATTCTCCGCTTGGCCAATGAAATTAACCGTATTGTTTATCAGATTAAGACCAATATTGTCATTGGCATAGATTCCGTAATTGGTGCTCTTTGGACAGAAATAATTAAGAGTGTTGTTAAAGACTGTGATATTGTCCCAAGCTATATAAATGCCAGCATTCTTATTTTTATAAATTGTCTTATCCACAGTAAAATTAAAATTGGCTAAAACAACCCCTGTAGCATTCAAACAGAATACAGTATTGATAAAGTTGGAATTATTGGAAATAACAGTAGTGTTCTCCTTATCTATTGTGAATACCCCATTATTATCAAAAATACCCTCAAAGAAAAGAATTGAACCTGCAAATTCATCCCTTAAAACACCTTTACTGTCAAAATAACGAGTATAGTTATCAGAACTCACACAATAAGTCGGATTGGCATCAGTCTCATTATCCTCTTTTAGAACATTCTTTTCAGATTTAATATTATAATCATTTGCAAAAGAATCATCAGCAGACAGCAATTCATTCTGAGAGCTTAAGTCGTTAGCCTTATCAATAATTCCAGCGTTTAAGCTCTCCTGTTCGAGTTCAGAAGAAGAATAGGATTCAGTAATCTGATCAACGGAAGACCCTTCGATTGAATCAGCAATACCAATATCATTTAAAGCAGAACAGGAATCCACATCAAGTGCGGAAACAAAATTCATGCCTAAAATAAAAACCAATATTGAAAGAAACAATAACAATTGATATTTTAATCTCAAAACAAATCCCACCTTCCAAATAACAAAATAACATTCATAATAAAATAAACAAACTAAAGAAAACCATTAATCCATCCATTTTATTTATTCACCACAACAAACACGAATCCGTTTAATACTCAACATTGTAGTGAATAAATAAAATAAAAGAATAGGATTTAAAAAAATCCTATTTGGATTTAATCTTAATAACTTTGCTAACGCCCTTATACCACTTGTCTCCCTTAAACACTATCTTTGATTTATAGGTGCCCTTTTTGGACAACTTAGTGATCTTGAAAGTTGCAACACCCTTCTTGTTAGTTGTTGCCTTGTAAGTCTTGCTGTTGACTTTTATAGTGATCTTTTTGCCTTTTAAAGCCCTGTTTTTAGAATCCTTTAAAGTGATGGCAAACTTTTTGGCTTTTGCCTTAACTTTAAATGTCTTGGCCTTGGCAACTAACTTGGTCACGCCTTTAGAGATTGTGACTTTAGTTGATGCTGAGGATGCCTTGTATGAGCTGTCTCCTGCGAACTTGACTGTTGCAGTGTATGTCTTAGGAACAAGGGTAGCGACATTAAGGCTCACTTGACCATTCTTGTTTGTAGTCAAGGTCTTAGTGATTGAACCGACTTTTACGGTTACTTTCTTGTTTGCCAATGCCTTTCCGCTTGCATCCTTAAGGGTGATTACAAGATTTTTGGCAACATTGTAAACTGCACTCACATTAGGGGAGGTAAGCTTGGTGGCAACCTTAACTGGAGCAATTTCAGAATTGTTAGTGCCGTTGTCATTGATTTCAGTGAAACTGAAAGTTTTATTGACTGAAGCTGGAGTGTAGCCTTCATACTCATCGCCAGGATAGGAAATCTCAAAGCTGTAGTTGCCTGAAAGGTTGCTCAAGACTATTTTACCATTCTCGTTTGTATACTCATAAGAGACTCTGCCGTTGGTGACGACCTCTATCTCCACATCAACCAGTGGATTGTTGGATTCATCGGTTAATGTGATTATCAGACTGTTGCCGCTTGCAACAACATTCAAACTGGTATTGATGACTGGCCTGTCTGCAGTAGAGTTTATGTAAAATGGAGCAACTACTGGAATATCTGGACTTGTTGGGAAATCAGAAATGCACTTGGAAATCACGATATTGCTTGCTTGGCGAGCCTTGACAATCCCATTTGTGTCACAATTGCCGAATGTGGAATTATAGATGTACACTCCATCCACGCGACCGTAGTTATCAACATTTCCCCCATAGGAATCTACAATGGCATCACAGCTTACATTGTCAAACAGGCAATTATTGAAAATAAACTTGCTGCATTCAAAATTTGTAATCATTGAAGTTGTTTCATATTCAGATACTGGATAAACAAATCCGCTGTACATGGTAACATTATACGATTTTACCTCTGAATCATAAGTGTAATTTAAGAATTTGCAGTTTTCAAAAGTTGCAGTGCAAACATCAGTTATGCCGTCCCTATTTGGAAAAGTATGTTGGCATTGGCCAGAAACAAAGGAAGTGTTGACAAAAGTGCAATTGATGAAATTAAAGTCATGACCATCAAGAGAGATACCGTAAAAAACTATGCTATCGTTAAAACCGATAGCATCGCTACCCTCCAAATACTCCACTTGCCCATTTGATGGAACATTAAAACTAATGTTTATGAAAGTGAGTGTTTGATTAAAGTTAACATACCACCCATCAAACCAAAATGAATTAATTACTGTTCCCTCCTGACCGACAACATTATAATTTGTATTATATTTCTGACCACCATTAGGAACTCCATAGTTGCCTTCAGACAAATGAATAGTGCCATTGACGGCCACTTTATCAAATGTATAACAATCAAAGCTTTTGTATGCAGTTTCAGGACTTAATCCGTCACCGCTTTCTTCCCTACTGTTGTTTATATAAATCTCTGAAGGCTTTTCATCATCTTCTGCAATCTCAGAATCATCAGATAAAATGTTATCATCAATGTTTTCCATAATTTCACAATAGCTGACACTTAAAGAATCATCATTAAAATCCCCTAAATCATCACTATCCATTAATTCAGTCATATTATCCGATGCAGATACTGCGCCGATAAAGCAGAATAAAAGTAGACCCACTAATAAAATCTTCATTCCATTTTTTTTCATTATTCCTCACCCTCAATATATTAGCAAATGAACTTATGTAAATTTTCAGTTTATCAGAAAAAATTACATTTTTAGTAAATTCATATTATAACATTTAAGTTATTAATAAACGTTTTTTTAAATAATTTATTTATTATTCCAATCAGCTTTAAGTGATTAAAATAAGAAATAAATTATCCGCACAGTAATCTTTTTTGGAAGAAACGGAAAAAAATAAAAAATATAGAGAAAAATTTAGTTTTTTCCCTATTTTTTAACGGTTATTTTTACTTTTTTGCTAATTGCTTTGTAGTATTTGTTACCTGCAAACTTAACAGTTGCAGTGTATTTACCTTTTTTGGTTAATTTGGTAATCTTAAAGGTTGCTTTACCTTTGCTG
>DUHK01000075.1 GCA_013330915.1 Methanosphaera sp.
TTTTTTTTAAAACTATTTTTAATATTATTTGTAATCGAAAGTTATTTATTATTTGAAAAAAATAATAAGTTATATTGATAGATATTATTCTATAAAAAATTTCGGTTAAGTGACTTGTCATGGCAGAAAAAAACAAAAAATCAAATACTTTTGAAGAAGAAGTAGATCCTTTCGATGAATTGAATGAATTTGATGAAGATTTTACAAGTATAGAGACCGAAAAAGACTTTTTTGATGAAATTGAACAATCTGATTTAGAAAAAGTTCCACAATATGACAGTACCAGCGGTAAAATCATAGAAGGTTCAGATGCTATTTCTCAAATTGAAGAATCAGATAAAATTGCCAGAAGTCAAAACCTCTTTGATGCCATTGACGAAGTTGACATTAACAACAGCAAGGATTCTAAAGACAAAAAGGATACTAAGAAAACCGGGGACAAGAAGAGTAAAAGAGGTTTCGTATCCAGACTATTACCTAAGCTATCCAAAGATTCGGATGAGCCAAAATCTCAGAAACCTGCCAAAAGAGTCAAACCTAAAGCTCGCAAAACACAAAACACTAACGAAACTAAAAAAAGTGTTGCAAGTAACACAAAAGTAATTGACAATGTTAAAGTGGATGAAGATGGAGTGCCATTACTTAATCAGTTTGACACGGAAAAAATCAAGGAATCCAGCTTATTCCCTAAACTCACAATAAGCAAAGTGTCATTTTCAAAGATTATCATGATTGCGGTTGGTATAATAATAACCATAACCGGTATTTTACAGGCAATGAATGATGTGGTCAAGGTATCCGATCACGTAATGTACGGTGAACATGAATCAATAGCATTTGGTTTAATCTTTTTAGGAATAATCATTATAATTCTTGCATTCTACAAAGAAATCATGAACGCAATGGGATTAAATAATTTATCCAACGTCATGGATGATGTAGACGTGTCTGATTCAGATAAAAAATCCAAAAAATAAACGATATTAATATTTATTAATAATTTGATATGAAAAGATATGACCCTCCCGCTAATCAACTAATTTTTATAACAATTTCTTCCAGAAAATTTCACACCCAACATTTTTTAATCCTAAAATTTATTATCAACTTTTACTAAAAGATTAATTATAATCAAAAAAATTCATTTTTAAGGAGAGTATGGCATAGTGTTCAAACTAGTATTAAGCGACCCAAGCATTTTTAAAACAAGTTTCGATGCAATATCATCAATCGTTGACGAAGTACAAATAGAAGTGGATTCTGATGGACTTAGATTGAATGCAATAGACAGAAGCCACATTACATACGTACATCTGGAACTCAAAGAAAGTTTATTTGATATTTATGAATGTGATAAACCAATCAAACTGAACTTGGATACTGAAGAATTAATGAAAGTACTTAAAAGATCAAAATCCGATGATGTTATGGAATTAACAGTAGACGCCGGAAGTCTTATCATAACATTTGAAGGAGCAATCAAGAAAACATTCAAGGTTAAACTCATAGATTTAGAATATGATACACCTGCACAACCTCAAATTGAATATCCTGTAAACATTTCAATACCTATCTCAACTCTAAAGGAAGCAATACAGGATATTGAAATAGTAGCAGACAGAGTATCATTCAATGTGGACGAGGATAATCTTACACTCGAAGCAGTTGGAGATTTCGCAGATGCAAAAGTTGAATACCTCCACGGCGAAAAAATATCTGAAACCGCTAAGGCAATCTATGCAATAGAAAACATTAAGGAAATGTTAAAAGCAGAAAAATTTGCCGACAAAACCTATGTACAATTAGGCGATGACATGCCATTAACTTTAGTTTTAGAATTATTAAATGACGAAGGAGAACTATCATTCTTATTAGCTCCTAGAATAGAAGAAGAATAACTACTCTCTATTAACTTTTTTACTTTTTACAATTCACGCGTTAGGGGAAATATAATTGGATACTTTTTTTCAAAAATTAAGGGATATTCAGAAGAAGGAAAGAACTACAGGTACCTTGTCTGAAATAGATGATTCTTTCTATACTGATGCTTCTAATTATCTTCAAGACTTGTTAAAAAAGGTTAATAACAATCCTCTATCATTGGAAGCATATCAATTGCGTGATGCTCAAAGAATCACAACTGAAATATGTGAAAGACGTGAATTCAAGATTGTTTCCACTGCGGCCACCAATGTTCAAAAGGGTCATGACATTTTCAAGGGGCATAAGAAGGACTCCGAGTTGTATGATGTGATTCCTTATAACACCACTCCCGAGGAGGAGGAGTTTTATAGAAAAATAGTGGACATGCTCATCAGTCACCGTGAAAATCTAATGGAAAAAGTCGTCATCAACAAGTCCAATGAAACAAAAATAGGTTTCAAACCTCCGGCTAAAAACACAGGCAATGAAAGAGAGCCTTCGACTGTTGCTAAGACAGATGATGTTCCTGAGCAAACCCCTGATGTTGTTGAAGAAATTGCAGATGAGGTTTCTAAAAAATCATCAAAACCTAAACCTCCGATTCTTGACGAGAGTCAGATTGCGATGATGTTTGGTCAGGCACCTGATGATACATTACTGGATGAAAACAACAATCCTGTTAAACCAGTAAAAAGGGATATTACAACTCCGTTCAAAGGTCCTAAACCTCCAAAAGAGGATTCTGTTTCATTACAGAACATTCCAGAAAAATCAGAAACTCAAAACACTGATGTTCCGGACGTGCCCGTAACAGGTGAGGATGATGTTCCAGACAAGAGTGTTCCGCAGGAGACCATGCCACAGGAGAGTCCGTCACAGGATTTGGCACAGGATACTCCAATGGAATTCAATGATCTTGAATTGGTTGAATTCAAGCAGGAAATCACAACGGATATTCTTGATGAGAACGAGAAAACATATGGTCCGTTTTTAGTTGATGATATCGTGTTATTGCCAAAATCTATCGTTGAAATTCTTTGCAAAAACAATGTCATAAACATTATAGGATAACACTCTTTTTTCATTCATATCTTTTTTTCAATACCAACTTATAAATATAGATGATTAACATAATATAATATAGATAAATTATTGGTTGTTCTATCTTTACTGAACAATTAGGATTAACTAGTTATACACGAAGCTAAGCTATAGAATCAGTTATGTAGCTTAATTAAAGCTTTTAAGTGTAAAATAATACAGTTTTTGTATTAATATTTTTAAAGAATAAATTTTAAGGAATTTAATTTATTCAAATATTTTATCGCATTTTAAAGTATAGTTACTTTAAGAATTAATTAAATTATATAATTTAGTTTTATAAATAACGAGGTGAAAAGATGAAAATACCACGAGAAAGAAGGACTTACTGTCCAAAATGTAAAAGACACACCGTACACGAAGTACACACATCAAAAAGAAGAAAAGCTAGCGAATTAAAATGGGGTCAACGTCAGTTCAGACGTGTAACTGCTGGTTACAGAGGTTACCCAAGGCCATTACCATCAGGAAGTAAACCTGTTAAAAAATTAGACTTAAGATACAAATGTAAAGAATGTGGAAAAGCACACATAAAAGGTTCAGGTTTCCGTGCAGGAAAAGTTGAATTCGTATCAAACTAGGCAATAAACAATATTAACGGAGGAACTTTCAATGGCTAAACAACAAAGTAATTTTTTAAAAGTCAAATGCGGTGACTGTGAAAACCATCAGGTTATATTCGACCACGCTGCATCAACAGTAAAATGTGTCATCTGTGGTAAAACATTAGTTGAACCAAAAGGTGGACGTTCAAAAATCTGTGCACAAATTGTAGAAGTATTAAACTACTAGATCAAACAACAAGATTACTATTCCAGGTGATTATATGGTTAGAATGAACAAAGAATGGCCTGAAGAAGGTGATCTAATTGTTGGAACAGTTCATAAAGTATTAGGTTACGGTGCATTTGCAAAATTGGAAGAATACGAAGGAAAAGAAGCTTTTATTCACATTTCCGAAGTATCTTCAGGTTGGGTAAAGAATATAAGAGATTATGTGAGAGAAAACCAAAAGATTGTAGCACGTGTACTTAGAGTAAACCCTAAAAAAGGTCATGTTGATGCTTCATTAAAACGTATTCGTGAAGATCAAAGAACTCGAAGAATTCAGCAATGGAAAATAGAGCAAAAGGCTGAAAAACTTTTAGAGATTTCCGCCAAATCTATAAACAAAACATTAGATGAAGCTTACGATGAAGTAGGATATCTAATAATGGAAGAATTCGGAGACTTATATGAAGGATTTGAATTAGCGTCTGATGAGGGTGAAGAAGTTTTATTAGCAATAGATGTCGATGAAGAATGGGCAAAAATAATAACTGATGTAGCTAAGAAAAATATTTCAACTCCGGAAGTGCAAATCACAGGTTATGTTGACATAACATCATATAAGTCAAATGGTGTGGAAATTATCCGTGAAGCTCTCCAATCCATTGAATCTGATAATGTGGAAGTTCAATGTGTTGGGGCACCTAAATACAGAGTGATGGTAACAGCACAGGATTACCCAACAGCTGAAAAAATACTAAGAGAATCAGCTGATAAATGTATAGAAATGATTGAACAAAACGATGGTGAAGGTAGTTTCCATCGTGAATTAGATGACTAATCATCATTTCTAATTAAACTCTTTTTTTAATAAAATTATTATCATAACACTATTTTTGAGGAATTTTATGCAAATAGAATCTATTAATCCGGAATATTATACCCTGGATACCTTTACATTTTTAAACGGAAAGACTCTGGAAAATCTGACTGTCGAATATCTGACACTTGGAACTCCGGCATATGATGAGAAGGGAAACATAACCAATGCAATAATATATTTCCATGGTACAAGTGGAAACTACGCTTCAATCAAAAGAATTTCACAGGCAATTGGTGAAGGACTGCCGTTTGATACGGACAAGTTTTTCTTCGTATCACTGTCCACTCTCGGAACTCCGGGTTCAAGCTCTCCAAGCACATCAGGACTATTTAATGATTATCCGGAATATTCAGTGTTGGATATGGTAAACTTCAACAGGAAGTTTCTTAAGAGTGCACTTAAAATAGAAAGACCACTGGGACTTATAGGTAATTCCATGGGCGGATTTGAGGCACTTACATGGGCTTCAAAGTATCCTGATGAAATTAGCTTTCTGATATCTCTTGTGAGCAGTTACAAAGTTGGCGGCCAGAATTACATTATTGGAAAGGTTATGAACGACATAATAGAATCCGATCCTGATTTCAACAAAGCTGACTGTGAACTTAAACGTTCACTAAAACTTTCAAGCAAGGCAATGTATTCATTTGGTTTGTCAAGACAGTACTACATGGATCTGTCCAAGGATGAAATCAACACATTCATGGATGAATTTGCACTTGAGGATAGTGAGGAAAACGTTTATGATGCCTACTTCAGAAACAAGGCCACAATAAACTATGACCTGTCTGATGAGGTATCATCTATTTCGGCACCTACATTGATAGTTGCCATTTACGAGGACCAGTACTTCCCACCTGAGTTGGATGCAATACCTATGAGTGGATTAATCAAGGGTTCCAAATTGGTCATATATAATTCCTATATTGGTCACATTGGTTCAAGTCAGTTAAATAAAATTGGTGATGAACTTGAGGAATTCATGTCCGGATTCAAATAATATATAAAATGTTAGACATACATTGCAAGTGTAACTTGTCCTCAAATAGTACAAAATTTAAGTAAAATATAAGTAAATATAATAATATGAAATTTCAGATGAGACGTTGCAACAATTGCAGGGAATATACTTTACAGGATATATGTCCTGACTGTAATGAAAAGACTGGAGTAATCTTTCCAGCCAGATATTCTCCACAGGATAAATACGGAAAATACAGGAGAATCCTGAAAAAACAACAAGAACAAGGTGAGAAATAATGACCCTAGAAAACATAATAAAAGAGATAGTAGATATAGATTTGAAAGATCCAATAATATTGGAAGGATTGCCTGGAATAGGATTTGTAGGAAAATTTGTGGTAGATCAGATAATAAAACAGGCAGATGCAGTAAAATTTGCAGAACTTAAATCAGATTATTTCCCACCTCAAGTAACCATGAAAGAAAACGGTTTAATAGAACATATGAAAAATGAATTTTATTATTTGAAAGATTTTGGTGAAGATAAACTGGATTTTATATTGCTTACGGGAAATACTCAGGGTTCCGATTTTGAAGGACAGACTGAAATATGTAAAGTTCTCATAGACTACTTTGAAGACTGGGGTGCAAAGAAAATATTCACTCTGGGCGGATTAGGAACAGGTGAACTTGTTCAGGAAAACAGGGTTTTCGTTGCAGCAAACAACAAGGAATCACTCGATGACGTACTTGAGTTAAACAACACTTCCGTAAGAAAGGATGATGGAGGAGCAATTCTGGGAGCTTCAGGATTACTTCTTTATTATGCTCAGGAAAGGGACATACCCGCCACGTGTCTCATGGGTGAAACACCGGGATTCTTCGTGGATGCAAGTGCTGCCAAAGCGGTTATACTGGTATTATCCGAACTGTTGAAATTCACAATTTCTCTTGATGAAATTGATGAACAAATAGACCTCTTAAACCAGAAGATAGAAGCATCACAAAAATTACCTCCATATGTAATGGATCAACAGGTACAAAACCAGGACGATTTACATTACATAGGATAAAAGACTCCCCTCCATTTTTCTTACTATTTTTTTTATCGTGATATACCATGATTATAAATGCGGATTTACATCTTCACAGCAGGTACTCCATGGCAACAAGCAAGAACATGACCCCACAGACAATGGCATATGAGGCCATGAAAAAGGGTTTGAATCTTCTGGCAACAGGGGATGCCTTTCATAGCAAATGGCTTGAAGAGCTCGAAGACAACCTCAACCAGGTAGATGATACTGGAATATATGAAAGTAAAACGCCAAATGTCTCCACAAAATTCATTGTCACCAATGAAGTGGAGGATAATGAGCGAATTCATCACCTGCTTATCATACCATCCCTTGATGTTGCATGGCAGATGAGGGACGAGTTCAGGGTAAAGAACATGGATGCTGATGGAAGGCCAAAAATAAGGATGAGCGGTGCGGAAATTGCAGATGTTGCAAGGGACTATGACTGTATAATCGGACCTGCACACATATTCACTCCCTGGACAGGAATCTATAAATCATACGATTCCATCTATGAGTGCTATGGCCAAAGGGTTGATTTTGTGGAATTGGGATTGTCCAGTGACACAATACTTGCCGACACTATAGAAGAGCTTCATGAATACACATTTCTGACAAATTCCGATTCACATTCTCCGTGGCCACACAGAATCGGAAGGGAATTCAACAGGATAGAACTAGGGGATTATTCTTTTGAAGGATTGAAAAGTGCAATTAAACGGGGTTCAATAGTGGAAAACTATGGAATCAATCCCAGAATAGGAAAGTATCATGAAACTGGCTGTATCAACTGCCACAAGATTCATGACATTAAGTCTGCAATCAAAAACAACATGAAATGCGATTGCGGGGGCAGAATCAAGAAGGGTGTCAAGTCAAGAATCGATGAGTTATCCACTATCCAAGAGGGCCGCCATCCCAAAAACAGGCCCCACTATCAGTATCTTCTTCCCCTTGCAGAACTATTGAGTGTTGCACACAACAAGGGTGTTACAACAAAGTACGTTCAGACAAGATATGACAGTCTGGTTGAAAAGTTTTCAAACGAGATAAACGTTCTCATAAACGTGCCCATAGAAAAAATAGCCGATATGGACAGTAATCTTGCAAATATCATAAAATCTTATAGAACAAAGGAGCTAAATGTCATTCCGGGTCGTGGGGGACAGTACGGTTTTGTAGATTATTCATAAAAAAATAGCAGTGTGAGGATTATATGTTAACTTCCTCATAAACAATTTCAAGTGCCTTCGGAATAGCTTCTTCAACACTTTCAGATAATCCGTATTCAACAAATGGTGAAGATACCTTTTCTGGTTGACATGCAATAATCACGATTTCAACTTCTTCAAGATCTTCCAGAGGATCCTGTACTGATACTGAATGAGGGTCCTGGTATTTTCCCTGCGGAACTTCGTCAGGATCGAGTATTTTAATGTCTCCAGGTTTTCCACCAAAGTCTGCAATGTCGAGTATAATAATCTTTTTCCACATTGGATTTGGTAGGGAGAATATGTAATGTGGAGCACTTGTACCGGCGTCAATTGTCATCACGTTTGGTGGTAAGGGTCTTTTGTCCACTTGTTCCTCAAGTTTAACTATAGCTGCCGGACCAAATCCGTCGTCTTTGAATAAAACATTTCCACATCCGACTACTAATACTTCTGCATCATATGCCATTTGATAATCACCATTTTATTTTATTATATTAATTTAAGTCTTTCATCTTTTTTAATCGTTTCTATGTGGTACATAGCATGTAATCATTTTTTCCTCTTCGCTTTGACTTAGGGGTTCTTCCAGTTTTCTATGATACCATGCAAGTTCGTACTGGTGACTTTCAGGATTTTCATACAAGGCATAACCTTCACAATTATCCTTCATTAACATAATCCATGTATCTAATCCAAACATAGTTTTATAAATTTTACATGTAAATTCATTATTGTCGTCATCACCATTAAAATAAGCAAAACATTTCGGGATGTCAACCATTTCTTTGGGATTTAAATCAATTATTTTATATTCATCCAACAGCTCTTCAACTTCCCTCAGTGTTAGGCTGCAATGTTTCACATCATCAACAACAATGTCTATAAAAATGTTCTCATCCTTGATAATCATAACAATTCACGTCTAAAAAAAATAATATTAAAAAAGGGAGGTGGTTATGGATTTATTTGAGGGACTCTTTTACTTTGTCAAAGAAGCCCTGCTTTACGTGTGAAATTTCTTCACCGCTTATGCTGGCAAACTCTTCAAGTACTTCTTTCTGTTTGTCGGATAATTTTTTAGGAACAACCACATGGGCTTTAACATATAAATTACCCTTTCCGGACCAGTTAACGTGTTTAATACCTTCTCCACGTAACTTAAATGTTGTTCCGCTCTGTGTACCTGCAGGTATTTTTACGGTTGCACTGCTTCCGTCAATGGTTGGAACTTCAACCTCTGAACCAAGACAGGCCTGAACGTAACTAATCGGCAGTTCATAGTACAAATGTTGGCCGTCACGTTTAAACAGATCATGAGGCAGTACCTTGATTGTGATGTACAAATCACCTGCTGGTGCGCCGTTTATACCGTCATCACCTTCTCCGGATACTCTGAGTCTGCTTCCTGTTTCGACACCGGCAGGAATAGGTATGGAAATCTTGTTGACGGTTGATGTAAGACCTTTTCCGTTACATTCGCTACATGGGGTGTCGATAATTTTTCCTTCCCCGTTACATTGAGGACATGCTGATACTGTTGCAAATTGTCCCAGTGGTGTGTTCTGAACCTGACGTACCTGTCCTGATCCGTTACAGTTGCTGCACGTTTTAACGTCACTTCCAGGTTCTGCCCGGCTACCGTTACAGTGTGGACAGGCTTTTTGATGTCTGATATCTATGTCCTTTGTCACACCTGATGCAACTTCCTCGAGTGTTACTTCAATTGTCCTCATAAGGTCTCGGCCGGCATAATTGTTTCGAGGTGAGCCTCCGAATCCTCCTCCAAAGAGGTCTTCGAATATGCTTCCAAATCCACCCTGACCTCCTCCAAAGTTGAAACCTCTGAATATGTCTTCAAAGTTTATGTTGTTGAATATGTCTTCCTGGCTGAATCCTTCCATACCTGCATGTCCAAACTGGTCATATCTTTGTCTTTTATCGTCATCTGATAAAACACCGTAAGCTTCACTCAATTCCTTAAATTTTTCCTCTGCTTCAGGATCATCCTTATTGACATCTGGATGATATTTCATAGCAAGCTTTCTATAAGCTTTCTTAATGGTTTTTTTGTCAGCGTTTTTGTCAACGCCTAACACTTCATAATAGTCTCGTTTATCTGCCATTTCATTTCCCCTTTTTAATTATTATTTCGATAAAAAAAAATTAGCTAAGGTGTTTTACCTTAACTAATTCTCTCTTCAAGCATAGGGTTTTTTCTTGATAGTTTGTATAAAGTAATACCTGTATATGAGTTTGTAGCTAATCAGTATTTACTTGTTTATTTTTTTTCAAAGTCAACATCGATGGTGTCGTCATCGTTTGTTGGTTGTTGTTCTGAGTTGCCTGCCTGTGCATCCTGTTGTGCCTGTGCCTGTTGTGCAGCTTGCTGATAAATTTCTGCACCGATTTCCTGAATGGTTTTATCTAACTGGTCTGATTTTTCTTTGATGAGGTCGATGTCGTCTTTTTCTATTGCATCTTTAAGTTCTGCCTGTTGGTCTTTGAGGAGTTTTTGTTTGTCTTCGGATAATTGTTCTTTGAGTTCTTCTAATGTTTTGTCTGTGGTGTAAACTAAACTGTCTGCGGTGTTTCTTATTTCAATTTCCTGTTGACGTTTTTTGTCTTCTTCTGCGTGAGCTTCTGCTTCTTTAACTTTTTGTTCAATTTCTTCGTCTGACAATTTGTTGCTTGAGGTGATTGTGATTTGTTGTTCTTTTCCTGTACCTTTGTCTTTAGCTGATACGTTGATGATACCGTTTGCATCTATGTCGAATGTTACTTCGATTTGTGGTGTTCCTCTAGGTGCTGATGGAATTCCTACAAGTTGGAATCTTCCGAGGGTTGTGTTGTCGTTTGCCATTGGTCTTTCCCCTTGTACTACGTGGATGTCTACACTGGTCTGACCGTCTGCTGCAGTTGTGAATATCTGGCTTTTCTTGGTAGGGATGGTTGTGTTTCTTTCGATGAGTTTTGTAGCTACTCCTCCCATGGTTTCAATACCTAATGATAGTGGGGTAACGTCTAAAAGTACGAGGTCATCGATTTCTCCTGCTAATACTCCACCTTGGATTGATGCTCCACTTGCTACACATTCCATTGGGTCGATTCCACGTTCTACTTTTTGACCAACGTATTCTTCTACGTATTTTTGGATTATTGGCATTCTTGTAGGTCCACCTACTAGGATGATTTTGTCGATGTCACCGTTTGCCATTTTTGCGTCGCTGATTGCCTGTTTGATTGGTGCTCCACATTTTTGTACAATAGGGTCAACAAGTTCTTCCAGTTTTGCTCTGGACAGGGTCATGTTTAAGTGTAATGGTCCTGCTTGTGTTGCTGTAATGAATGGTAAGTTGATGTCTGTTGTTAATGTTGTGGATAATTCAATTTTTGCTTTTTCTGCAGCTTCTCTTAATCTTTGTGCAGCTTGATCATCATTTAAAAGGTCTACACCGTTTTCTTTTTTGAACTCTTCTGCAAGGTATTTCATGAGTGCTGTATCCATGTCTGTTCCACCGAGGTTGGTGTCACCGCTTGTGGATTTAACTTCGAAGATTCCTTCTCCGAATTCCATTATGGTTACGTCTAACGTTCCTCCACCAAGGTCGAATACTAAAATGTTTACGTCTTCTTCGTCACTTTTGTCTAATCCGTATGCTAAACTTGCTGCTGTAGGTTCGTTTACCAGTCTTAAAACTTCAAGACCTGCAATTTTACCTGCATCTTTGGTTGCTGTCCTTTGGTTGTCGTCAAAGTAAGCAGGTACTGTGATTACTGCTTTTTGTACAGGTTCACCCAGGAATGCTTCTGCATCCTTTTTGATTTTCTGTAAAATTAAAGCGGAAATTTCCTGTGGTGTGTAGTCTTTTCCTTTGATGTTTACTTTGTAGTCTGAACCCATGTGTCTTTTGATTGCACTGATTGTGTTTTCAGGGTTTGTTACTGCTTGTCTTCTTGCAGGTTCTCCCACAAGTACTTCACCATCATCTGTGAATGCAACGTAACTTGGGAAGGATTTTCCGTATTGTGTTGCTCCTTCTGCACTAGGTATGATTGTTGGTTTTCCACCTATAAGTGCTGCTGCAGCTGAGTTACTTGTACCTAAGTCTATTCCTATTACTTTTTCTTCTGCCATAAATATCACCTTATATCATTTTTTTTATTAATTATATCATTATCGTAATTATTTTTTACATACTTTAACTTTAGAGTATCTAATAACTTTTGAGTTTAATGTGTAACCTTTTTGAAGATCCTGTATTATTTCATTGTTTTCATAATCTTCGTTGTTTTCGGTCATCAGAGCTTCGTGTTTGTATGGGTCAAATTTCTGGTGTTCTGTTTCTATTGCTTCAACACCTTCATCCTCTAAGATTTTTGTCATTTTCTTGTATATTAGTTCTACACCTTCTCTTAGATTTTTGTCTTCTTTGACTTCAAGTGCTCTTTCTAAATCCTCATATGCCTCCAGTACCTTGAGTATTAAACCTTCATTGGCATATTTGACGAACTCGCTTTTTTCCTTTTCGGATCTTTTCTTGTAGTTTTCGAAGTCCGCCTGCATTCTCTGCATTTTGTCCTTGTATTGGGATATTTTTTCTTCCTGTTCTTTGATCAGGTCTTCTGTTGTATCTTCGGGTACTTCCTCTGTGATTTCTTCCGTTGTTTCTTCCTGAACTTCTTCTTTTTCTTCGTTATCTATTTTTTTTTCATCTTTCATTTATTCACCCTTATTTTTTTATAATATTTTTACTTGTTTTAAGGGCTTTAACTATTATAGTAACCCTAAGTTATAA
>DUHK01000072.1 GCA_013330915.1 Methanosphaera sp.
AATTGTCTAAATAGGGATTTATTTCAAAAAAAAGGTTTTTTGAATAGTCAGAAACTATTCTTTTCTTTTACAACAGGTAATGGGATTGGTACATCTGCAACTTCCACATTGAATAAATGAGGTTTTTTCTCTTTAATTGCTAGGGTCAGTTTTTCATTCAGTTCTTCAATGCTTGTAATGTTGTCCGCCTTTATATCATATGCTTCGGCTATCTTTATGAAGTCAGGATTTTCAAGATCCACCTGGTAGTTCGGCACGCCGACCATGTCCTGCCATTGCTTAATGATGCCCAGTTTGTTGTTGTTTATGATTATGACAATAATGGGCAGTTTGTATGTGCTTAGAACGCCCAGTTCCTCAATTGTCATCTGAATTGCACCATCACCGGTTGCTGCTATAATAACGTCATCATGTCTTGCATATGTGGCTCCGATTGCGGCGGGTACTGCATATCCCATAGGACCTAATCCTCCCGAGAAGAGGATCTGACCGCTTTTTTCAAGTTTAGATTCGGTTGTGAAATATGTTGGAATCGTTCCGGCATCAATGGCAATGGTGGTGTTGTTGTCACAGTGACTCAATATGTTTTTAATGACAGTTTCCGGATGTAACTTGTCTGTTTCTTCAAGTTTTCTTGGTGGAACGTCATCTTTTGAGTTTATTCTGTTTTTCCATTTGGAATTTTCCTTTGAAAATTCTGTTTCATTCACTTTTTTCAGGAAATCCTTTACGTTGTAGTTATAGAATGTTTTACCGTGGTCATGTTCCTTGTTGGTGTTAATCTGGATGATGTTTTCCGTGTTTATGTGGCTGGCTGTTCTTTCACTGAGTCTTGTTCCCAGGGCAATTACTAAATCCGCATGTTCTGCAGCATAATTTGCTTTTATGGTACCTCTGTTACCGGTTAATCCCAGGTTTCTTTCATCACTTTCAGGAATGATTCCTCGTGCATTCCATGTGGTGGTGACAGGTATGTCGCTTTTTTCAACAAATTCAATAAACTCTTCCATTGCACCCGAATAAATCAGACCATAACCCGCAATAATTATTGGCTTTTCACTTTCATCTATACGTTTAATCGTATCTTGAATGTCGGATTCTTTTATTGGCTTGATAATGTTGGTGTGAATAACCTTATGGTGCATATTCATTGGTTTACTTTGAATGTTTTTGGGAATGTTTATGTGGAATGGTCCTGTAATTCCTTCTTCGAAGTGCATGAATGCTTCATTAATACTGTTTTCAAGCTTTTCGGGAGAATGGGCATTGTATGATTTATAGCATATCGGCTTAAATACCTCATTCAAAGGCAAATCCTGGAATGTGTCATTACCCTTAACGTCGGTAGGAACATCCCCTGTAAGAATAAGAACGGGAACATTATCCTTGTAACATGCACTAACACCCATCACAAGATTCATGGCACCTGGACCTGCAGTAGCCAGACAAACACCACACTTACCACTGATACGCGCATAACTGTCGGCAGCATGAATGGCGGCCTGTTCGTGTCTTGTCAGAACGTGTTTGATTTTTGATTCACGTAAAGCTTCGTATATCGGAAGTATCTGTTCACCAGGATAACCAAAGACGTAGTCCACCCCATGCTCTTCCAAAAGCTTCAACAGGTATTGGGCTGTATTTTTATCACTTTTCATCATAATCACTTCCTTTCCTGGTAGCTGCCATCATATTCACCTGAACCTTCAACTCTGAAAACAACAGCCTGAGCAATTCTTTCACCCTTTTTGATTTTGTAATCGTAATCTCCATTGTTTACAATCATAAACTGAAGGGTTCCATAAAAGCCGGGATCCCCTACTGCCGTATGAACACTTATAAAACTTCTTAAAAGTGTTGAACGAGGCAGATAAAGCATGGTATATCCGACGGGAATATTGGTCTTACCCATTATGGTTGCACTGTAAGCGGTCTTTGCACGCAGAGTGTAAATGCCGTCATCACATTCAACCTCTTCAAGCTGCGGCAAATCTTTCCTGTTGTCAATTAATGAACCGGGACCTGCCTGTTTATATAACTTATCAAGTTTAAGATCAATGCCTGAAGGTTGTATGGAATCCTCATATTCCGGAAACAGGCTTCTTAACTCTTTTTCTCCTAACAATTTCATAACCTCAATAATATATCATTAATAATGCTATCTTTTATTAATTATTTAAATCTTGTTAAACAAAAATAAGAAATAACGATTATAAAGGAAGTAATAATAAAATGTTGGATTATCTAGAAATGATAAAAATATTTCTGCGCGGATTACTGATGGGAACCTCGGACATAATGCCTGGAATATCAGGGGGAACCATAGCATTAATCACGGGAATATACGATAAATTAATCACATCCATCAGTAACATCAAATTACATTTCATAAAACCATTAGTCCAGGGTGACATTGAAGGGTTTAAACGTGAACTCTTTGAGGAAATAGACTTTGAATTCTTCATACCTCTCGGATTAGGTATAGTAATTGCAATGATCTTGATGGCAAGCATAATAAATTTCCTGCTGGGAAACTATGCGGCATTCACATACTCCTTCTTCGGAGGATTAATACTTTCATCAATATACATTCTCTACAAACAGTTGGATGCATTCAACGTCAGGGCAATATCCGTGACAATAATCTTTGCAATACTTGCATACATCTTTGTAGGATTAAATCCTATGCAGGCAGCACATTCACTGCCAATACTATTCATCTCAGGATTCATAGCAATATGCGCAATGTTACTGCCCGGAATATCAGGTTCATCACTACTCTTGCTGCTTGGACAATACGAATACATGATAAACGTACTTCACAGAATATCCATAATTGAAATCATAGTCTTTGTACTGGGAGCTGGAATAGGATTCATGGCAATGAGCCGAATAATAAAATACATGCTTGAAAATCACAAACAACTAACAGTGGCAACGCTTATAGGAATAATGCTTGGATCAATGAGAATACCTCTGCAACACATAATAACAGCACCTGTGTCCTCACTGCCTGTATGTCTGGTAATTGCAGTAATAGGAATGGTTCTGGTAATATTTGTAGAAACAAAATTCAATTATGAACTTATATAGGAGGATAAATCAATGCCTGATTTAAAAAAACATTTCAATGAGGAAGCACAATCATTTGATGCACAGGTACAAAAAAACATACCATGCTACAACGAGATGCTCACAGCACTAATAAATGCAATACCTGACGATAAGGAAAATCCCAAAATACTTGACCTTGGATGCGGAACAGGAAACATAACAAAAAGGGTTATGGAAAGATTTCCACAAGCACGGGTAACATGTCTTGACCTGTCAGAAAACATGATAGAAATAGCAAAACAAAAGCTCTCAGAATATGAATCAATAGAATACGTTATAGGTGACTTCACCCAAATGCTAAGTGATGAAAAATATGATGCAATCATATCATCCCTGGCACTTCATCACATACCAAACGATGAAGAAAAAGAGCAGATGTACAAAAGCATCTATGACTCCCTGGAATGCGGGGGAGTATTCTATAATGCCGACGTGATAAAGGCAAACAGTGCATACAATGACAGGTTATACAAGCAAATAGCAACAGAAGACATGAAGAAAAACGGCGTAACTGAAGAGGAAATAGCAGAACACAATGGAAAACGTGATGCCAACGACATACCAACAACACTCATAAATCATGTTAAAATGCTGGAAAATGTTGGATTCACACAAATCGACGTAATATGGAAATACTATTCAAATGCCGTCTATGGTGGAGTAAAAAACTAGGA
>DUHK01000106.1 GCA_013330915.1 Methanosphaera sp.
TTTTTTAACAAGAATTATTTGGTTGTATCATTTTTTCTTATTACCTTTGCACCAGAAAATCAAAACAGAGCATAACAAAGTTGTGAAACGATTTTTTATATATTAAAATAAAGTTGTATATTTGTAAACGTATATAGTATAGTATTATGGTAACTGATGAAATGAACTTAGGTAATTACTGGAGAAACAAACTTGGAACTGAGTTCAGAAATACCGCTCTGGAATATATTGGCGGTTATGCTGAGAAGATCGGTGAGGTAAAACTCAACGAGGATGGAAAGCACTATGAGGCTGTTCTTGATATTAGTGATGTTAAGGACACTATCTTTCCTATCGGTGTATCTTGTAATATGACTACAAGGGAAACACGTCTTGTATCAAAGATAATCGCAAGGGGTAGAATAGGAAAAGGAAAGTTCAATATGGATAAGCATATTGTAGAAAGTGTTTCACTATATGATATACAGAACAACGAGATAGATAATAAAAATGTATGTATCGGAAGCCTTCTATTCATGCTTGATTTTCTGGACTCTAAGAAATAAAATTAAACAATTAACAATTTTTAACAAAAAATATTTGGTAGTATCAAAAATTGTTCGTACATTTGCACCATAATTAGAAAAACAAACAACAAAAAGCAATTTAAGATATGATTATTAACAGTAACAATTCAAATGTTTATTTTGTCAATCGCAACAGTAGTATTGACAGATACCTAAACTCCATACGAAACTATAAGCCACTGGAGTTTGAGGAGGAAAATATGTATATCACAAAGTATAAGGTCGATGGTGACATGAAGGCAAGGGATATGCTTGTGAACTGTAACCAGAGATTTGTATATTCCGCTGCAAAGAGATTTTCCAACGATCCAGATACAGTGCTTGAACTTGTGAATGAGGGTAACATCGGTCTTATGGAGGCTATTGACAGATTTGACTTTACACTTGGATGCAGATTGCTTACATACGCACAGTCTTATATACGCCGTAACATGGTGCGTTACTTCTGCGATAACAGACTTGTAAAGCGTCCTTCTGATTATAAGATAGGTAGTATTGTAGCAAATGAAAGATCCATCTTCTATGCTATGAATGAAAGACAGCCTACAATCGAGGAACTGAGATCGATCATGCTTAATAAGTACAATATCAACGTGAACAATGACGAGGATCTTTATATCAATGACTTCATTTATGTTGATGATAATGTATCAGAAAGTGATGATGACTTCACGTTTGGAAACACGTCTGAGTATATCAACAATACTTCTTCACACAATGAGTATGAGAATGATATTGAACAGGATCATACAAAGGCTATTGTTCTTACTGCTCTATCAAAACTTGACAAGAGATCTCAGGAGATAGTAAAGATGTTGTATGGTATAGACTGCGACAGGGAATATTCTGTTACTGAACTTGCTGATATGTACGGTATGACAAAAACCCGTATTAACCAGATTAAGAATGATGCACAGAAACGTCTTGAATATATGATTACTGCATAATAACAAGTTTACGATTAACATTTATTAACAATTAAAATTTCAATACAATTATGAACATTAACGAAAAGTTTGCCAATAACCCGATTTACAAAAAGGTTAAGAAAAATGAAAATTATGGTATGTTCAAGTCTGCTGATGGAACACTTCGCCAACACAAGTTTGTAAAGGTGAATTTCATCGATAAGAAGACTTTTCATAAGAAAGGATCAAAGAATGTGGTTTGTACAATCGACTGCGTAATCAACTTCGATATTCCTTTCTATTGGAGGAATGATCTGGTTGAAAATGCTTATTTTACTGTGGTTGGTGTAGCCGTTTGCTCTGATGAGGATAAGTTCGATCTTGGAAAAGGTCAGTTGATCGCTCAGACTAAGGCTGAGAACGAGGCTTACAAGGTTGCAGGTAATATGCTTGCTGAACTGAAGAAACAGTTGAATAACTTTGCTCAGGCACTTGACCAGCCTATTGCTTCTCTTGTGGATTACAAGTCACACAATGACAAGTTCATCGACAAAGTTTTATTAATGGATGATGGTGTGATCGTACCTAAATAATAATTATACTATATACTATATATACTAAATTACTTTTTTATTTTCCAGGCTGAATACTAACCAGTCTGGAAAATTTTTATCCATTTAACATTTTTTAACACAAAATATTTGGTTGTTTCATTTTTTATTCTTATCTTTGCACTATGAATAAGAAAGAGATTATAAACAAACTGAAAGAACAATCCGCTTATAATAAAGAACATAAGAAGGAAATGATGATCGATCATCTTCAAACAATGAAACCGTTTACAGACGATTACATTCCTGAACCGCCAATTACAACGCCTGAGTTGTATCAAAAGTATGTTATACCAAACTTCATAAGATGCGGTGCAATACCAAAGGATAAACTTGTAGTTGGAAAAACTTACTTCGGTAGTTGCAGGAACGCTGACACTGCTATATGGCTTGGTGATAAGTTTGAATACACCAGACATAAGTTCGGTGCAAGTTATAAAGAAAAGATCAATCATTTTGAAGATGATGATGGATATGATCTTTTCGTACCAATCCGTGAGATAAATCCTGAATAATATTTTGAGAAAAACTATAAAATAAAAATATAAAAAGTTATGGATAAAAATTCAAACAAAATTCCAAAAGACGGTGACATTCTCGTACTGGAAAAAAACAGGAATATAATCTATTCCTATAACGGAAAAGGAAAAACATTTAACGCTTTCAAGGTTGCAGTATATGTTATGGCTGATGGTACTTATGATGTAACATACTATAACGGTGATGATGATGTAACAGCATACAACGCTCCGTATGACTTCGCTACACCAGATGAAATTAAAATATTCAAGGATGCTATCAAGAATGATGATGAATACAACATTATTCCTTTTACTGAAAGCGTGACTGATATTCTATGTGACTTCCTCCAGATAGATGAAGAAAACCAGAGAAACAACATGAGAAATGATGTAACAAGTTTAATAAACAAATATTCTTTTTAATTATGGAAAACAGATTAAACGCAAAAGATATGCTTGAAAGAACAATAGAGCATATAGAAGAAAATTATTCAAACGAGATCAATCAGTGCTATAAGGAAATCTCTGACGCTGCTGATAATTGCAAGTTTTCAACAAAGATCGATCTTATTGCCCCAGTGTGTGCAGGTACTATTAAAAAGTATTTCATGTATAAGGGATATAATGCAAAACTGACAGGAGGCACACTTGAACTTGCATGGAACGTGAACTTCGATGGAACTGATGTGAGTAATATATTGAGAGACAGAGCATTTATTAGAGCATTTATATAATTAATTAACATATCTTAACATAATCCGATCAAGTATGCACTTGATCGGATTTTTGTTTTATTAACATTTCATTATCAATAAACGACCTCTGAACTTCATCCAGTATTTAATCTCATTGAGATTAATTAATGCTTTGTATCATCGCTACGCCATCTACTCTCAGAAAAAAGATCGATCCATTTAACATTATTTAACATAAAATATTTGGTTATATAAATTATTTGTCATAATTTTGCACAAGAAATAACAAACAATAGTAATAACAAATAAAAACAAAGTAATTATGACAACTATCGAGAAATTAACTGCAATCGTGAACAATGAAAAAGTTGGTAACTGCTTCTTCAATCTGTATGACAGGTGGCGTGATGAAAGCGAGTATGAGGACATTAACCAGTACGGTGATGTAATCATCAATACAATCAATGATCAATTTCCTCAGTTCGGTGCATCGCTTGTAGCCTCAACTAAAAGACCGTTTGGCGTGAAGATCAATCTTGACGGACAGAAATTCTATATTCATATTAAACTGAAAGGATGTTATGTTGTTCTATCCGTTAAGAAATGTTAAAAGTATTACCTTTGAACCAGAAATAACAAACAATATTAACAATTAAAACAAGATTAATTATGAACGATTTATTTAATT
>DUHK01000028.1 GCA_013330915.1 Methanosphaera sp.
CAAAAGATTATTAGTACCCTTGGAGTTAGTTGTTTCAGTATCAGTAGGATTGTCAAATGACTGAGGAACAAAAGATTGAGCAGCCAAATGAAAAACATAATCCGGCTGAGATTCGTTTACTGCCTTTTCTAATGATGAAATATCAGTTAAATCCCCTGTAATTTCGTTGAATTTACCTTCGAGTGAATGATATTTTATGTTTTTTGGAGTACTTCCATCTGTACGTCTTCTAATCAATCCATAAACATTTGCTTTCTGTTCTATTAGTTCTTCTGCAAGATATGCTCCTACAAAACCACTGATTCCTGTAATAAGTACGTTTTTGTTATTCCAGCTCATTGTTTCACCATAATGATTTGTTACTATAAATCGTCAATAACCTTTAAATATTCATCTACTATTTTATCCCAATTGAATTGAGTTTCTACTTTTATTCTGCCGTTGGTTCCCATTTGTTTTTGTAGTTGTTTGTCGTTTAACAACAGCATAATTTTTTCCGTAAGTTTGGGGATATTTCCCGGTTCAACTAAAAAACCGTTGTATCCATCTTCAACAACATCCAATGTACCTCCGGAAGCATATGTTACAACCGGAACTTCACAATAATTTGCTTCTGCCAAGACCATACCAAATCCTTCACGTGTAGAAGGCAGCACTAATACTTCAGATTCTTTGATTTGTGTTATCAAATCTTCATCGGAGAGATTTTCCTTAAATGAAACGTAATCCTCCAATGATTTTGAAGAAACTAAATCGATGATGTTCTTTTTTTCATCACCCCTGCCCACAATCACCAGTCTAGCGTTTGGAATACTTTTTAATATTTCTTCAAAGGATTCGACTAAGTGATCAACATGTTTATGTGGTATCAGTCTTCCGACAAATATTATTTTATCACATACCTTTTCAATAGTGTCGATTGCATCGTATTTTTGAGTGTCTACACCAATATAGATTAGTTCTATCTTGTCTTTGGATACTCCAAAATCATCAGTCAATGACTTTTCTGTTGATTTGCTGATGGTAATTATTTTATCAAAAGGTAAATTTACCAGAAATTTTTCCAATGTGTTGGCAAGAAATGAATGATTCATCCACTGATCACTACCGGATGAACTGGTATCGTATACTGTTCCAAGAATAGGTGTTTTTTTAATTTTTGAAGCTATTGTTGAAGACAATAATGGTGAATAAGATTGTGCATCAATTATATCATAACTGTTTTTCAATAACCAGGAAATAACACTCCCCAAGTATCTTATAAAATCGAAAATACTCCTTGCTGGAGGGTTTTCTATTGTTGGTCCAATATGATGTACATTAATTCCATCTATATTTTCATAATCAGGAACATCCTTTATTTTCATGCAGATTAAATCTACCTGAACTCCTCTTTCAACAAGTTTTTTAGCCAGTTGATAAAAACGACGTTCCCCTCCACCGAAATAATGTGGAATAAAAAACTCTGTAACTATGCATATTTTCATTTTATTCACCATAAAAGTAAGAAAAAGAAAATTTTCAAATTCCATACTTTCTTTTTTAAACTTTAGAAAAAATATTATATTCAATTATTTGATTATGTTAAGAACTATTTAATTTATCATAGATAAATATTACTTCTATCCGGTTTGGATATTAACAACCATCCTATTCAAAATAAGACTATGTGAACATTCACCATCAATTAATAAAGTTTTTATGTCTCTTTATCTTTGATGTTAAAATTAGTTTTATCCAAGGTTTAATGGAATATTCTCACGGGAATGTTTTCTCTGTCTGAAAATACGAAATTTTTTAATAATTATTTTTACAAAGATTCTATTAAGTTTTTGGACATTAGATAAGAAAGAAAATATATTTGGAGTTGTAACATTTATGTTAAAAGTAGTTGGTATAGTAGGCAGTCCCAGAAATGGGGGCAATACTGAATACATGGTAAATTATACATTGAATGAACTTAAAATGCTAGGTTTTGAAACGGAGCTTGTTAAACTACATGACAAAAACATCAATTATTGTGTTGGCTGTGATGAATGTAAAAAAACCAATGAATGCGTAATAAAAGATGATATGCAAGAATTGACTAAGAAGTTATTGGATGCTGATGGAATTATAATGAGCAGTCCAGTGTACTTCGGTAACATGACCGGATTGGCAAAAAGTTTTATTGACAGATTAAGACCATTAAGAAACGTTCATGCATTTAAATATAAGGTGTGCGGTGCAATATCCACGGGCGGTTTTCGTAATGGTGGTCAGGAAACTACTGTTCATTCAATCTATGATTTTTTCCTTATTCAAGGAGGAATAGTTGTTGGTGACGATAGACCTACAGCCCATTATGGTGCACTGGGAGTTGGAGATACGGCTGATGATGAAATTGCACTTACAACATGCAAAAATCTGGCAAAGAGAATGAGTGACCTTTTAAAGAAAATAAACAACGAGGATTAAAGTTATGGTAAAAAAACATTTTTTGGCCAGAAAAATCACAAGAATATATCTTGAAAGTTATCTGTTGGTAATGTTTCTGATTTACCTATTTCCAATAATATATATGTTGCTTGTTGAGAAAAATCCACAATTCTTTGGAGCAAACATATTATTCTTCGAGTTTAACCTGTTTTTATCATTGGTACTGCTTATATATACCTACTTTACAAGGTATGAAAACAATAACTGGAAAATTTTCATCCTATATTTTGTTTTAAGCATCATATTCCTTGTTAGTAGCATGATTATTTTGGGTTGGAACATTTACTTTTAAAAAAAGTTTAAAAAGTATATTTAATATAGATTATAATAACTAGAATAAGAATTTTATTAACATCATATAACTAGGGGCTATACAGAAAATGAACAACGAAGACAAACCACCAATTACATCAGATATATACATTATTTTATCTTGTTATAATGAAGAGCAAACACTAGAAGAAGTTGTTAAGGAGTTAGTGGAACGTGGATTTAAGGTAATAATTGTCGATGATGGATCCAAGGATGACAGTCCTGTTATTGCCAGACGTTTGGTGAAAGAATGTTATCCTAACGTATATCATTACAGGCATATTATCAATGTTGGTTTGGGAGGAGCAATCAAAACAGGTATTAGAGCTGCCCTAAGCAAAGGAGCAGACATTATGATTACCTTCGATGCTGACGGCCAACATGACCCTGATGACTTATATAACATGTATCCCCCATTACAAGAGGGCAAAGCAGATGTTGTTATAGCTGCACGTGATTTTAATGACATGCCTACAGGCAGACGTTTCGGAAACACAGTTATGAACTATATCACATACATCTTCCAGGGAAAAATGGTTAAGGATTCACAATCAGGACTAAGAGCTTTTACCAACAAAGCTGCCCGTAAACTTGTATTGAAAAGTCCCCATTATGGAGTTTCCAGTGAAATCATTGGTGAAATAAAACGAAGAAAACTGAATCTAATGGAAGTTCCAATGACTACAATATATGATGACAGAACAATCCAAAAGGGAACAAATACACTGGTTGGAATTAAGATTGTTTTGGAGTTTCTTAATGAAACTCTTAAAAAATAATGTGGGGACTGAAAAATGTTAATGTATCAAATTATATTGTTATTTGTCAGTATCCTATGTATATTGCTTGGAATCTACAGATACAAAAACGACCATTTTAGTAATAGTGTCTTTACATTATGGACAGTAGTATGGATAATTATTCTACTTGTAGCTATATTTCCTAATTTGACAACAAGTTTTGCCAACATATTTGGAATTGGACGTGGATTGGATAGTGTTTATATAGTTTCAATCATTTTCCTGTTCTATATTGTTTTCAAGTTATATAATAGCATAGAACAACAGAAAAAAAGAATTAACGAACTTGTCAGCCAAATGGCACTGAAAGAACATGAAGATGACTAATCTTCAAATTACTTTTTTTGAATACATTTTACATAGATAATAAACTTTTTTTAATGAAAGTACAAAGTATAATAATCTTATCATTATTTGACTGGTTTTCGCATTTGTGGTACAAATGTTCTAAATCATATTTATTTAAAAAAAATATCTTTTTTTACAGGTATCTTTAAAATGATTATGTAAAAAAGTAAGTCTAAAAAATAATACTTATCTTAAAAGAATTCATATTAGAACAATTAAATTAATAGTAAATAAATTATATAATATATATAGAATAAATTAATAATTTAATATTTATTTTTCATAGGTTTTTAAATAAAGGAGGAGAAATAATGTTTCCAGGCGGTAAAATAAGTCCAAAACAATTAAAACAAATGGAAAGACAGATGAAGAAAATGGGTATGAATATGAAAGACCTTGACGGTGTTGAACAGGTTGTCATTACCCTTAAAGATAAAGAAATTGTCATTAAAGATGCTGAAGTTAGCATCATGAATGCAATGGGTCAAGAAACATACCAGATTGTTGGAAAAGCTGAAGAAAGAATTAAAGGCGCAGATACTGATGTTGTATCAGAAGTAGAAATTTCAGCTGATGATATTGATTTAGTTGCTTCACAAACAGGAAAAACAAAAGAAGAAGCAGAAAATGCATTAAAAGAAGCTAATGGCGATTTAGCTGAAGCTATTATGAGATTATCATAACTTCAAAGAGATGAATAAATTAATATTTAAGCTATGGATTTTCTTATAAATGATTCAGATATATTGAATTTACATTTTAAATAAGGAAAAAATGCAAAAATTCTTTAAAACACTAAAAAAACTCGAAAAATACAGTATATCTATTTAACAGATAACTACTAAGAAAAGCATACAAAATATTAAAAATAAGCGAACAGGAAATAAAAAAAATAAAAAATAAAAAGGTGATCTTTTGAAAATAATTGTTGATGGGTCAAATGTTGCATACTATGGGCAACAACCCGATGAAGAAACAGGCAAAGTAACACCAAGTCTTAAAACACTGAAAGTCGCTATAAGCACTCTTGAAAAATTAGGACATGAACCAATTGTATTATCAGATGCACCGTTAAGACATGAAATTGATGATAAAGATGGCTTTAATGAAATGATTCAAAACGAACAAGTATTCCCTGTACCTGCAGGTACAATAGCCGATCATTACATCTTAAATTTAGCATATGAAAAAGATGCTAAAATATTATCAAATGACTTCTTTAGAGATTATCAGGATGAATTCCAAGATATAAACAGTAGAAGATTACCATACAGGGTAAAAAACGGCAGATTCCAAATAGGAAAACCTGCACCACCTAAAAAAGTCAAAAACTTACTGCAAAAAATCTGTTCCAAATCATTAAACGAATTTGAAACAAGAGGATTTGACGTTTACAAATCCAAGAAAAACAGAAAATTTTCAGGTTTGGCTGTAGCACAGGAAGCAATTAACAGAGTTAACAAAGAAGAGGATAATGCTATCGATTCAAAATTAGAAAATATCTTTATGAAAGTACCACTTCTAAATAAAATGGTGAGCTTCGTCGATGATGAAGTAGAAGAAGCAGACTTCCTCATATTCGTATTGGTAAACCCTAAGGATTACAAGGAAGCTGTCAGAAATGCAGGAACCATAGCAGTCACTGTCAGAAATAAACTTAACCTTGATCATTCACCATTGGTAGCTGTAAGAAATGATTTATTCACAAGGCCGGGAACCTTTGAACTGAATATCATTTACTCTGATGAAGTACTGGAAGAATCCCCATTTAACTTAAACATCATAATAAACGATTCCGACTATTCATTCATCAAACATAACTCAAGAAATATTGCAAGTACCATGGCTGCAAGATTAGGAACATGGAAATTCCCGATTGTATCTGTAAAACCAAGTATGCTTATGGAAAAACCAGGACAGTTCGAAATATCAATAGAACGTGGAGGAAGAAGATAAAATGGCTTTCAATAATCTAATGACAAGATTATTCAGTCAGCTTCTTCATAAAAAAGTCATAAGTATAGGAACAAGTTACTTTGCAACAAATGAATTGGAAACAGACTATGTTTCCTTGATAAATCTTACTAAAACTATGCTGGTTGAAATTAAACCTGCACAGATTAACAGTCAGACAATATTTGCAAATTTAGAACAGGAAATAGATCAACGTGATTTACCACAAAACAGGAAATTCATAGAAATAAAACCTGCAGAAGATGAGGTTAATGAATTTGCCCTGCTTAGTAACATCATTATGGGAAATGATCGTTACTTATACGTTGAACTCTTTAAACCATCCCCTATTATGGAAACATTTGCACAAATGATTATTCAGGCAAAAGGTGAAATAATAGAAAAAGGTAAAACAGAACTTGTTTCCAGAATGCCCTCCAAGAAAGACGGAATCAGAATAGCAATCAGACTGATTTCACTAGGTATGAAACAAGGATGCAATGTAAGAGCAGCAGTCGGTATGACTGGTGCAGCATCAATTGAACGTGCAATTGACATGAACATGGAAATTGGACCTACAAGTGGAGTGGGATTCACAAAACTTGGTGGAGAATATGGAGTAATCTTTGAAACAGTACCGACCATGGAAAAAGTAGATTTAACTCCTGTACAAATAGATAATTTCATGTATATAGATGCAAAGGATTCAACAGGGTTTATTTCAAAATATGGTAAAGACAAACTGATTGAAATAATGAATGACATCAACGCATATATTGCCAATGAAAGTAACGGAAAAATTGAAGGATACCGTGTAGGCGGAGACGACCTGATTATCAACTTCCCTAATAAGGAAATTGCACTGAAAACAGGACTTGACTGTGCATGGTATGCAATGAACAATGGTTTAAACTTAAGAGTAGGTATAGGTAAAAGCAGAAGAGAAGCCGGTGAAAACGCACATTTAAGTGACCAATTAAAAATCTATGAAGAAACACCGGTCATAGTATTCGACCTTGCAAACGGTAAATACGCATACTACATACCTTCAGAATTTACAAGAAGCGCCTTGGATTTCATTACAAACAAAACATCCCTTTTAATAGGAGTTTTCCTGTTTGTATTCATTGTTACACTTATCGGATGGAATACTGGTAATGCATGGCTAGGATTCGTAGCATTACTATTTGCATTACTGGTAGTGACAATCGCCAGTTGATGGAGGAAAAAAATATGAATGGTGAAACAAAATCAAAAATACTATTAGTATTAGTAGTGGGACTTGCTGCTTTAGCCTGTGGAACAATAGTATCAGCATTTGTAGATATTGATCTTCCTCAAGATAACTTATTTGAAGAATTGGAAAATGACACAATATTATCCATAAACGATTCAAACAACACAACAAATATTACACAAACCAAAACATCAACAAAATCAAACTACAAAAATTACAGATCCAGTTACACATCATCAAGCAGTAACAACAGTGGCTCCTCATCAAGTGGAAGTAGCAGTAGTGACTCATCTTCATATGATGGTAGCCAGGGTGGATCAGATTCAGGAAGTAGATCCGGTGGAAGTTCAGGAAGTAGCTCCAGTGGAGGTTCAGGAGGATCATCCGGTGGATATTCAGGAAGTAGCTCCAGTGGAAGTTCATCCAATTAAAGTAATTAAGACACAAATTTACAAGAAAAAAAAAACATTAATTAATGACAAATGAATTTCATTAGAAATTAAAGTAATTAATCTCCTCTTTTAATTATTTTTTTATAATATTGATTTTTTAAGGAATAATAAATATGAAAATTTTAGACGACGGAATTTGTTCAATTGATTCTGTTAAGGTTAGTGGTTACAGGGAAGGTAAATATGGTGTAACCGTTATTTATCATGAAAACTCTACTGCTGTAGGAGTTTACACCACAAACAAGGTTTATGCAGCACCAATTGACATAACAAGAAAGCATTTGGAAAATGGTAAAATATCCGCAATCATAGTAAACAGTGGAAATGCAAACTGTTATACCAAAGAAGACGGTATTAAAAAAGGATTGGAACTAGCCCAACTTGCAGCAGACACATTAAACATTCCCGTTGAGGATGTGGCAGTTGCAAGTACCGGGGTAATCGGTAGACAAATGCCTATGGAAACATTAAAACCGATTGCAGAAAAATCATTGACACAACTGTCAAATAGCAGAGAATGTGCAGATAATGCTGCAGATGCTATACTTACAACAGATACTGTGCGTAAGGAATGTGCAGTGGAACACGAATTAAATGATGGTAGCGTGTTTAAGGTAGCAGGAATATGTAAAGGTTCAGGTATGATAGCACCGAATATGGGTACAATGCTTGGATTTATCACTACAGACTTAAAGGTTCCACAGAACTTATTGCAGGAAGCCCTTAATAAAAGTATTAAAAAGTCATTTAACATGGTTGTTGTTGACGGCGATGAAAGTACTAACGACACGGTCCTTCTTTTATCAACCAATGAAGTTGAAGGAGAAATTGATGATAACTTCCAGGAAGCTCTGGATTACGTGTGCACAAGCCTTGCAAAACAGATTGCAAGAGATGGTGAAGGTGCAGACAAGTTTATGGAAGTAACTGCCAGTGGAGCAAAATGTGAAGATGATGCCATTGCTTTATCAAAAAGTATTGTATCATCCAGCCTTGTTAAAACTGCATTGGCTGGTGCAGATCCAAATTGGGGTAGAATCATTAGTTCAATGGGTTATTCAGGTGTTGACTTTGATCCTGAAAAGGTTTCCATCAGCATAGGAAACAGGGATAAAGATGTTGTTATTGTGGATGAAGGATTTGTTACCACATATGACAAACCTGAATTACTTGAAGAAGCAGAGAACATCATGAAAGAAAAGACAGTAATTATAAAGGTTAACGTTAATGACGGAGATTACAGTGCAACTGCATATGGTTGTGACCTGACCTGTGAATATGTACATATCAATGCAGATTACACAACTTAAATAATGGGGGAAAAATAATATGGTTGAATACGAACCACTGGATATAAGTAACGTTTTAATTGAAGCATTACCATACATCAAGAAATTTCATAACAAGAAGATTATGATAAAATATGGCGGACATGCAATGATAGATGAACAGGCCATGAGTTCAACAGCAAGAGACACTGTTCTTTTAAAATATGTTGGAATGCAACCTCTGGTTGTTCATGGTGGAGGACCTGAAATTTCACGTAGCATGGATAAGATGGGAAAGGCACCTAAATTTGTGGGTGGTTTAAGAGTAACCGATTCTGAAACCATGGAAATTGTGAAAATGGTTCTTGTTGGAAAAATCAACACCGAAATTGTGTCCAAAATTGGTTTACACGGCGGTAAAAGTATAGGTATATCCGGTAAGGATGACTTTTTAATCCAATCTTCAAAAAGGGATCCTACAAAAATCAGACAAGAAAACGGTGAAATTTTAGAAGTTGACTTAGGATATGTTGGAAAAATCGACAAAATTAACAGTGACATAGTTGATGTGTTAACTCAGGAAAATTACATACCTGTCATTTCACCAATTGGTATTGATAATCAGGGAAATACACTTAACCTTAATGCGGATACTGTTGCAGGTTCCATAGCTTCTGAAATCAATGCTGAAAAATTGATTGTTTTAACTGATGTTCCTGGCATAATGACAGATCCTGATGATCCAGATAGTATCATCAGAAGGATTCATGTTGATGAGTTAAAAGAACTTGTGAAAGAAGGAATCATAACTGGTGGAATGATTCCTAAGGTTGAAACATGCATTAATGCTGTTGAAAATGGTGTTAAAACTGCCCATATTCTTGATGGTAGAAGAGAACATTCCATATTATTGGAAATCTTTACTAAAGATGGTATTGGAACCATGGTACGCCAATAAAGGCATACAGTACAATTATTATATTAAACCGAACATTCCC
>DUHK01000116.1 GCA_013330915.1 Methanosphaera sp.
ATTATCAATTAGATTGATGAGTAAGTTTGTTATGCTAATAAATTAATGTATTTTTCTTTGTTTCTTAATTTATTTTTTATTGTAGTTATTTTTCATGAATACTGAAAGATGAAGTTTATTTTTTAGATTTATTAACAAATAATTGTGATAACAACTTTTATTACTTATTAAATTAAAATATAAATCTAATAATAATTATTTATTAATAGTTTTTAGATACATTTAAATATAAATTTAAACATATAGAAGTATATATTATTGATAAGGTGATTAATAGTGAACGATCAAAAAAATAATAACAATACATCTAGACCATTAGATGCATTAGGAAAAGCTTTAAACTCTCAAGTTCTCATCAAACTTAAAGGTGGAAAAGAATTTAGAGGAGCTTTACAAAGTTTTGACATGCACATGAATTTAGTGCTTAACGATGCTGAAGAACTAGAAAATGGTGAATCTACCCGTAGATTAGGCGTTGTTTTAGTTCGTGGAGATAACATAGTATACATATCACCAGGATAATTATTTAAAGGACAACTTAGTAGTTTAACTATTAATATTAATCGTCCTTATTAGAAAGTAATACCTGATTGTTATTTATTGATTAAGGTATAAAAAAAGATATATCGATCGTGTATCTGTTTTGAATAGAATATGATTCTATTCTCTAGTTTTTACCTTTTTTAAGGTTTTATATTTATTCATTTTTTTTACACATTACTGGAGGTTATATAATGAAAGGAACACCATCATTTGGTAAACGTAATAAGAAAAATCACATCAGATGTAGAAGATGTGGAAGAAACGCTTACAATCCAAATAAAAAATACTGTGCTTCATGTGGATTTGGAAGATCAAAAAGATTAAGAAGCTACAGTTGGCAAAACAAAAAGCCTGTAACAGGTAAAAGATTAAAATAGATAATTATTAGTATTCTAATACATTATCTTCAAATTATTTTTTCTATTTTTAATTTAACTAATTTTATATCATTTATATTAAACATATTTTTTTTCTCAATTTGATTTAAGATAAAATAGTAAAATATGTATATTAAATTAAACATAAATTACTAACATAATATAATAGTATGAAAAATCATTTTTTATAAATAATAATAATCATTATTTAATATTTTCATAAAAAATATGTTAGATATTATTACAATTAATTAATCAAACAAAGTAGGTGTCATAATGGCAAAAGTAAAAATTATTGAAACTGCATTACGTGATGCTCACCAATCATTAATTGCTACTAGATTAAGAACTGAAGACATGGTTCCTATTATAGAGGATATGGATAAAGTAGGATACTTTTCTCTAGAAGCATGGGGTGGAGCAACTTTTGATTCATGTATACGTTTTTTAAATGAAGATCCATGGGAACGGTTAAGAACTTTCAAAGATCACGTTACAAAAACACCACTTCAAATGTTATTAAGAGGACAAAACTTAGTAGGTTATAAACATTATGCGGATGATTTTGTAAAATCCTTTGTAGAGAAATCATATGAAAATGGTGTGGATGTATTCAGAATCTTTGATGCATTAAATGATCCAAGAAACATGGAAATGTCTATTAAAACAGCAAAACAACAAGGGGCTTATGTTTTAGGTACAATAAGTTATACTATTAGTCCTGTACATACAATAGAGAAATATGTTGATTTTGCAAAAGAATTGGCTGCTATGGAATGTGATGCCATAACAATCAAAGATATGGCTGGATTAATATCTCCACAAGTTGCAACAGACTTAGTATCAGCATTAAAAGATGAAATAGGTTTACCAGTAAATTTACACAGTCACTGTACAAGTGGAATGACTTTGATGAGTTATCAAGCAGCAGTCAATGCTGGTGTTGACATGTTAGACACAGCAATATCTCCATTTTCCGGTGGAACATCTCAACCACCTACAGAAAGTGTTGTAGCAGCTTTAGAATCAACACAATATGAAACGGGAATTGACTTAAAACTGCTATCAAAAATCAAAGAATATTTTGCTGATTTAAATGAAAAATATCATGCACTCTTTGATCCATTAGCATCAACAGTAGATACTGATGTATTAATATACCAAGTGCCTGGTGGAATGTTATCTAACCTTGTATCACAATTAAAACAACAAGATGCAATTGATAAATATGATGACGTGCTTGCAGAAATACCAAAAGTAAGAAAAGATTTAGGATATCCTCCACTTGTAACTCCTACTAGTCAAATTGTGGGTGTTCAATCAGTAATGAATGTGTTAATGGGTGAAAGGTATAAAAACATAACAAAAGAAGTTAAAGAATACCTTAAAGGATATTATGGTAGAGCACCTTCTGAAATAAATCAGGAATTATACAAAGAAGCAATCGGTGATGAAGAACCAATTACATGTAGACCTGCAGATTTATTAGAACCTGAATTAGATGCAGCCAGAGCTAAATTAGAAGAAATGAATTTGCTTAAAAAAGAAGAAGATGTTCTTACATATGCAATGTATCCAACAGTTGCAGAAAAATTCTTAAAAGGAGAAGCAGTTGCAGAAGAAATTCCAGAACCTAAAGTTGAATATACCGCTTCAAAAATACCAACCGCATATGATGTGGAAGTGGATGGTGAAGTATTCAGCGTAAAAATTTTACCAACAGGTTACATGGAAATGGAACCATCATCTCAACAAGTTAAACCATCAGTAGAAGGAGCTCTAACTTCAGCTATGCAGGGAATGATAGTTAAACTTAAGGTAAAAGTTGGAGACAGCGTAAACGAAGGAGATACTGTTGCAGTTTTAGAAGCTATGAAAATGGAAAACGATGTAAAAGCGGATAAATCTGGTAAAGTATCAGAAATTTTCATCTCAGAAGGAGATACAGTTGAAAAAGATGATGTTTTAATGGTTATCGAATAACCATTCTTTTTTTTATTATTTTTTCTTATATAATATGGAAGTTACATTGTTTAAATATTTAGGTAACACCCCATTAATTAACAACAACTCAATGTTAAAGAGATCTTTTAATATTTTTCTACTGTCCATTCCAATGGAAGCTAGAGAATAACGTCTTATTTCAGGATGTTTACATTCGGAATACAATTCTTTGCAGTTTTCTGCACAATGATTGCATGGGCCGGTCAAACTTTGTGCTTTAGGATATTTCTTTTCATAACCCAATACTTTATCAACTACTTTCTTTTTCTCTTTAAAGAACGTATTATATAGGAATTCCTTTAGTTCATCTGGAGTGTAATCCTTCTCATAATATTCTGCATCAAAGAACAACTGGGTAACATGGATGTCTATAAAATCATATTCCTTTACAAATTTTTCAATATCTATTTCAACCGGTGAACAGGAATAATTGGTGTTGTAGCGGGGACATTCCTTACAATAACCCTGAACCAAATCAAAATTATAAAATCTTTCAAAGAATTCTTCTGTTGTTATAGTTTTTTTGTAGTGTTTTACATCATAGTCAATGTCCTGCATAAAAAAACCTCATTTTAAGTAAGTTGTGTCATCGTTTATATTTGCATTTATGAATGCTCTTTTTCTTCTTTTACATGATTCACAAACGCCACAATGTTTGTCAGTACCGCTGTAACAGGAATATGATAAATCCATAGGAGCATTAACTTCCTTACCTTTTTTTACTATACCTATCTTATCCATATCAATAAGTGGGGCTTTAATTTCAATATTATCGAATGATCCATATTTGATTGTTTCATTAAATGCATTTAAGTATTCTTTTGAATTGTCAGGGAAAGTCTTGGCTTCTTCATAATCCCACCCAACGATTATTATTTCTGCACCGATACTTTCTGCATATGCCAAGGCGATGCTGCAAAAAACGGTGTTTCTGGCGGGAACCCATACTGATTTTGCACTTTTTATAGCAACATCGTAGTTGTCCAATTCATTTTCTTCAATTTGTGGAATTTCATTATCTGTTGTTAAGCTGGAATTACTGATTTTTTTTAGCCAGGGCAGGTCGATTATGACGTGTTTCATGCCAAGTTTTTCACATATTATCTTTGAATGTTTAACTTCCTGATCAAAACTTCGTTGTCCATAATTAAATGTCAATGCGGTTAAATCATATTCTTGTGCATATATGCTCGTTGCAACAGTACAATCCAATCCTCCGGACAAAACACTTATTCCTTTGGGTTTACTCATCATCTTCACTTCTCATATTCATTTTATAATCTTGTTCAATGTAATCTTTCAAATCTTTGACGGGAATACCAGTTTTATCGGATAAAATTTTCAAATCATCATATTCCGGACTGCACTTGATGACTTTTCCGTTTATTTCTCCGATTTTAAATCGAATTTTTTCATCATTGTCCTTTATTTTGATATTGTGGATAATATTTTCCCTGATTGCCACACCCCTGTGGACATGTGGTAACATTCTAACTCCTAATGTACCGGTCTCTTCCATAAGTACATTCACTAAATGTTCTGCATTTTCCGGACGGGTAATGACCTTAACAATATGTCCCGGACGATTTTTTTTCATAATTGTCGGTGTAATACAAACGTCTCGGGCACCTTCATTAAGCAGCGTATCATATAATCCACCCAATATTTCTCCACTCAAGGTATCAATATTTGTTTCAAGTACTGTTATGACATTTTCTTTAGAATCATCATCAGCTTTTATGATTCTAAGTGCGTTCAATATTTTCAGATCTTTTTTACCTGATCCATAACCTATTGTTTTATTTTTAAGCAGTGGCATTGAAGATGTGTATTCATCAGTAATATTAACTAAAATAGCACTGCCCGTTGGTGTTGCTAATTCTGTATCCACTTCTCCACCTATTGTGGGAATGTTTTTCAGAATATTTAGCACAGCAGGTGCGGGAACAGGCAGTATTCCATGTAGTGTATTTACACATCCTGATCCTGTAGCAACTGGCAGAGAATATACTTTCTCATCATCAAAGTTTAATAAATGATATGCATATGAAGCACCTACTATATCAGCAACTGCATCTGCACATCCCACCTCATGGAAATGTAATTCTTCTAAGTTCTTTCCATGAACTTCCGATTCAGCATCAGCCAGTGTTTTGAATATTTTTTTTGCTAATTCAACACTTTTTATGACTGTGTTGTCTTCAGAATATTTTTCTTTTGTTATTTCATCCAGTTTATTCATTATGTCCGGAAAATGTCTTGCAGAATTGTCATGTGTTTGAATATCAGCAAATGTTGTCATGACACCTGATTTGGATTTTTTGTTGATATCTACTTGAATATCTCCAAATTCTTTTGCATAGTTTGTAATGACATCTTTGATTTTTTCTTTGTCTGCACCCAAATCAATAAAAGCTCCTATAAACATATTTCCTGCTAATCCTGAAACTTGTGGGTCTATAACTACAACCATTTTAATTCATCCAAATATTTATTGTATATTAATATGTTTTTTAAATTTTATAATTCTTTTTTCATCCTTTTTAGATATTTTTAGGAAATAATTATATAAAAATCTTTTTATATAATATTATTAGAATATAAGAAAGTACAAATGCTTTTATAATTCAATTTTAGTTTATTTAACTAAAAAAACTTCAATTATTATTTATTTATCAATTCATACAATAATATTCAAAAATGGAGGTAGTATACTTGGAAGTAAACATGGATGGAGTAACTATTTCTAAAAAGGATAACGGTATTTTAATACAAAGTCAAAGTCCATTTTATGTGCTTGCAAATAGGGATTATTTTGATTTTCAATATATAACCGAATTTGATAATCATTATTATAATAATGAATGTTTGGAGAGAATTTTAGTAGAAAAAGATGGAATCAGTGTAATCACTACTGTCGAATATTTTGAAAATAAATTTTTCACCAATGTAACGATTTTGCTTGATGTTGAATTGGACAATATAACTCTGTTGAATATTTATCGTACTGCAATCGAAACAATTTCCACAGTATCATGGCAGGTTGATGCAATTAACAAGGATGAATTATCAAATAAACTAGGTAATTACTACAACATGATTTATGTGGCATGCAGAGGAAAGTCAGAAAAGTTGATAGCTTTTGACATTTCGTTGTTTTATGAGGTTAAAGAATTACTTGAAGAAGCATTGCTGAAATCTTTTGAAAAAATATCTTATAATAAAAATTAATTTTATATGGTGATATGATGGAAAATCCGGAAAATAATGAAAACGAATCAAAAACAATAGTTCGACCATCAATAAATGGTTTGTTGGGTATTCTTTCATTTTCTACAAGAATACCGGTAAATCGTATGGTAACTATTGAAGAGATGGCCAGTAGTGTGGTGATATGGCCATATGTTGGTTTGTTTATAGGGGCATTAGGAGCAATTCTAGCGTATCTGTCTAGTTACGTATTTGGTTTAAACACTATGCTTAGTGCCGCATTGGTATATGGTTTTATTGTATGGTTTACAGGATTTAACCATGTTGATGGTGTTATGGATATGGGTGATGGATTAATGGTTCATGGTGACCCTGAAAAACGATTATCTGTAATGAGAGATTCCATGGTGGGAACCGGAGGTATTGCTACATTTTTTGTAGTTGCTAGTATAACCTTGGTGGCATTAATGTCAGTTCCGTCCCAATTCTTTATTAAAACTGTTTTGCTGATGGAACTATGTTCAAAATTTAGTATGATAACATCAATGGTAATAGGGAAGGATGATACCCGGGGAATAGGACGATTGATAAAATCAGGAATTAATACAAAAATTTTATTAATATTAGTAATAATAAATTCATTAATAGGATATTTGATATTGGGTTTACCAGGAGTATGTGCAATAATTGCCAGTGTATGTACTGGATTATATCTTGCACACGTTGCAGATAATAAATTTGGGTGCGTAACTGGAGATATCATGGGTGCTTCTAATGAAATAGCAAGAACAGTATCCTTAATTGTTTTATTAATAGCTTTTAATTTTTTAATTTAAGGGGAAGTATAATAATGATAACAGTATTGAGATTGGATCATAGACTCGGAAGAGATACAAGAATAACAACACACGTATGTTTAACTGCAAGGGCATTTGGTGCAGATAAAGTTATTTTAAGTGGTGAAAGAGACAAGCACATTATAGAATCTGTGGAACGTGTTGTTGAAAATTGGGGAGGAAATTTCCAAGTTGAATATAATGAAAAGTATTTGCCGGTAATTAAAGAACATAAAAGAAACGGTTATGAAATCATTCATTTAACCATGTATGGAAAACACGTTGAAGATGTCATTCCAAAAATACGTGACAACGGTAAAGATAAATTAATTATTGTTGGAGGTTCCAGGGTTCCTACAGAGGTTTATGAATTAGCTGATTGGAATTTAAGTGTAACTAATCAACCTCATTCTGAAGTAGCGGCACTGGCAATATGTTTACATTATGTAATGGATGCTAAAGAATTGGACATTGTATATGAAGATAGTAAAATGCAAATAATTCCAAATAATGAACATAAAGAGGTTATAAAAAAATAGATAATTTCTTTTTTTTTTAAAAAATAGCTTTTTTTTATTATTGTAAAAAAATAGATAAGAAAAATAATGAATCATTATCTTTCTAATTTTCCTTCTATAAATTCATCCACTTTATCGTGAGCAATATCATCTGGATATTGTATTGGTGGATGTTTCATGGTGTATGAAGATATGGATGTTAAAGCTCCACTAATGTTTCTGTTTAATGCTACCTTACAACATCTTATTGCATCAATCACACATCCAGCACTGTTTGGACTGTCTTCTACACTTAATCTTAATTCGATGTTCATTGGAACATCACCGAAGGTTCTACCTTCCATTCTTAAGAAACAAAGTTTATTGTCTTTTTGCCAGGCCACGTAGTCACTTGGTCCGATGTGTATGTCGTCTTCATCCAGTCTATGTGCCAGTACTGATTGTACAGCTTCTGTTTTGGATTCTCTTTTTGATGCTAATCTGTCTCTGTTTAGCATATTCAGGAAGTCAGTATTACCACCAGTATTTAATTGATAAGTTCTGTCTAATCTAACTCCTCTGTCTCTGAATAAGCTGGCTAATGTTCTGTGAGTTATTGTTGCTCCTATTTGTGCTTTAATATCGTCACCAACACAAGGTAATCCTGCTTCTTTAAATTTAGCTTCATATTCTGGGTCACTTACTATGAATATAGGAACACAGTTTACAAAAGCGATTCCAGCATCTAAAGCACAATCAGCATAGAATTTTCCAGCTTTTTCTGATCCTACAGGCAAATAATTCACAAGAATTTCTGCACCACTTTCTTTTAACAATTCAACAATTTCTTCTTTGCTTTTTTCAGCTTCATCTGATACTACAAAAGTTAAATCTTCTTTGAATTCACTCATGTGTGGTGCTACTCCATCAAGAACTTTTCCCATGGATACTTTGACGCCCATTTCTTTCATATCTGGATAGAAAATAGTTGTACAATTTGGTTTTGCATAAATAGCTTCACTAACGTCTTTTCCAACTTTTCTTTTATCAATATCAATGGCTGCTACTACTTCAATATCTGAAGGTTTGTATCCTTCAATAGACCAATGCATTAATCCATCAACATCAGCTTCATTTTTATCTGCATAGTAATATATTCCTTGGATTAATGAACTTGCACAGTTACCTATTCCGACAACTGCAATTTTAATTTTCTCCATAATTACACCTTTGTTAATTAAATTTTAAAAGAAATTAAATTTATTAAATAATATTTTTAATATTTTTAAAATTTATTAGATTACTAAATAAATATTTCATGTTTTTAGATAATAAATTTATTGATTTTTTTCTTAATTAAATTTCAATGATTTTGATATTTTAGCACTCATATCATCGGCTTGGTGGAGTGCTATTGCTTCAGGAAGTTTAGGACTAACAGAAGAACCCCAACCAAGTTCAACATCTCCATGATGACTTAAAATTAAATGTAATATGTCGTTCTTTCTTTTTTCAGAGATGTTTAACGAGTTTATTTTTTCTTTTACAATACATGCACCTATAAAAATATGATCTAAAAGAATTCCTTTGTTATTTATATTAATTTGTTCTGTCTGATAATCGTAGGTTTCAATTTTTCCAATATCGTGGAGAATAGCTCCGGTAATTAATAAATCGCTATCAATATCCTCATAAATTGTTGAAATGGTTTTACATATTTCTACTACTTCGTTTGTATGAACTAGCAATCCTCCTTTATAATTATGATGATGTTTCTTTGCAGCAGGAGCTGAAATAAACTTTTCAAAGAATAATTCATCTTCAAATAAGGATATTAATATGTTTTTCAGATCTTTATCCTCAATCTCTTTAATTGTATTGATTAAATATTCAATGTGGCTGTCCTGATTTTCTATCTGAATTATAAACTCTTTTTCATCGTAATTTTTAGCCAAAATAATATTGTCTATCAGTATATTGTAATTGTTTGTATCTACAGGAAACTCCTGGACTTTTCCGTTGATGTTGTAAATGTTACCTTCTTCTATTTTGTCAAATATGTTACGGGTTTTTTTGTTGAACATACGACCAATAATTTGTCCAGTTTTATCCTGTAAAACCAATTCCAAATAGGGTTTGTTTGTCTTAGTTTTTTTAATAGTTTTTTCCACAATTAGAAATTGACTGGTAATCCGTCGTGTATGATTTAATTTCTTAACATAATCTTCATATTTTTTTGTCAATTTTTTCTTCCTTCATTGTTTTATACTATAATTTTAATTTTTTCAATTAATAAATATTATTTAACCAATGTCAGGTTCCAATTCTCTGATTATTATAATGATAAAAACCAAAATCATTGGAAAAAAGAATAAATATAATATTATTAACATTTCTGATTTTATTACTGAATCCATTAGAGTCGTTACAGCTATTATTAGAATAAATAATAATACTGGAATGATAATGCCAATAAACATATACAAAAGCATTATTGCATTTAATTTTTCAGAATATTCTCTGTATTTTATTCTGGAATTATACGAATTTTCCCTTGCCAGAGCTTTTAATGTGTCAGCAAGGTTACCTCCATTGTTCAGGGTTCTGATTACTTGACTTGAAAATTTATCAATACTTTCTAATTTGCAACGTTTGGATAGGTTCTCAAATGCTTTTACATAGTTTGATTCATATTGTATTTCATTTAATGTAATTTGAAATTCTCTGGATAATTCTCCATAATTACTGTTTGTAATGCTTTTAATTGAATCATACAATCCAATACCTGCCTTTAGCTGTGTTGAAATCTGCATCAGTGCAAATGGAAATTCACGTGATATCTCTTTTTTTCTTCTTTTTTCCTTCATTTTTGGAAGTGAATCTTTGAATAATGCTATCAAAAAGATTATCATAACAATTTTAAGTGTCATTCCTAAATTTCGTGTAAGTATTAAGAAGAATATGCAAATAAGTGGTAAAGTGAGTACTTGTCTGTTGATACTCTTTTTCCTATTTTTCTTTAGTTCCAGAATTTCATCTATTATTTCATCTTCGATTTTTTCTTTATCTTTATTTTGATAATTTTTAGACAGTACTCTTTTAAAAGTCATTAGGGTTATGGTCCCTATTTTAATTAAGATTTTTTTAAACATTTTTTTTATATTATTGGTTCTGATTATGATAGTCGTTTATCAGCTTTGTTGTGTCGGCCGTGTTTTCTTTATTTTTCATATTTTCTAGCAGGTATTTCTCTCGTCTTTCAATTTCTTTTGTGATTTCTTTCATTGTCATTCCTTTCATTGACGCAATATTGTTTAATGCTTTTGAATTAATTGCAGTATATTCTAATCTGTCCAGTGAATAATCGTACTGATATATCTTGTTAAGCTGAATTTTTCCCATTTCCATTCCTACCACTTCAGATACTTCTGTTATTCTTCGAATTATCCCTTTTTCAGGATGATATATTCTATTTTGCATTAATATGATATCAATTGAATTAATCATTATTGTGGGAACGTTCATTGGGGGATTGGTTAGTCTTGAAATAGTTTCCTGACTGGAATTTGCATGTAGTGTTCCCATACCGGAATGACCTGTATTCAAGGCACCAAACAATGTGATTGCCTCTTTGGATCGTACTTCTCCAACTATGATTCTGTCGGGTCGTTGTCGAAGTGAATTTTTTAACAGTATGTCCATGTTTATTTCACCCTTTCCTTCTATATTGGGTGGTCGGGTTTCAGTTCTTATAACATGTTCATGGGGTATTTGTAATTCTAAAGTATCTTCAATGGTAATTATTCTTTCATTCGGTGGTATGAATGAAGTTAACGTGTTTAATGTCGTGGTTTTTCCAGAACTGGTTCCTCCAGATATGAGTATGTTGGATGGCCTGATATCATAACCGTCAATATTTATCCATAAAAATGAAGCTAAATGAGAACTAATAGTATTTGATTCAATCAGATTCAGGATTGTTAATTGTTCTTTTTGAAATTTTCTAATTGTTAATGTTGATCCATCTGCTGTTACGGGTGGTATGGTTGCGTTTACTCTACTTCCATTAGGTAATCTTGCATCAAGTATCGGTGTTTCAGTATCTATTTTTCTTTGAACGTAATTTGCTATTTTATTTATTATCTGTCTGATTTCAGGTTCTGAAAGGCTTATTTCAGTAATCATCATGCCTTGATTTCTATGATATACGTATACTGGCTTATTTTTTCCTATTATCATTATTTCTTCTAGATTGTCATCTTTTAAAAGCGGGTTAATTTTTCCGTATCCCTTAAGGTCATTTGTTAGTTTGTCTATGATTTTTTTTGAATTGGTTGATTTTGTTGTAATCAGATTTTTAATCTCATTTGTTTGGATGTTCGGTGTTTTGTCGTTTACCTTTAGTTGTATTAGTTTTTCTTTTATTTTTTGATATTCCTTTTCTTCCTTTTTGGACATTCTTCCTGTAGTTTTACTTTTATATACTGGCAAGTTGTTCTGTTTTATCATAATATTTTTCTAATACATATTATTACTTTATATTATAATAAGTATTACATATTAAAAATAATTATTTTGAAAACCATATATTAATCCATGAAGTGTCAATGTAAAACAAATTGTATCCAAGAAAAAAAATATGTTTTGAAGGATATAGAAGAGTTGTACCATCCTTGTCCGGATTGTTCTACTAAAAAACTAAAAAAAGCAATTCCACTAAAAAGACAGATTAAACTTTCAAAAATTAATAAGAATTATCTTAAGTGTGAAACCTGTGGAAAACGACACATGGATATAGTGATGGCACATGTATTAAAGGTTATGATTGATGAAAATCAGATATCTCCATCTGCATCAATAAGGCATGTTGGCGTTCCATTGATTACGCCTGCAATTTTTTTGGACAAGTTGCCATATCTTTCGGAAAAATCATTGGTAATTATCACGACATTTTGTGACAATGAAACAGCCATTAAAATAATTGAAGAAGTGCCAGAGATAAAGGCCATAATCAAAGGAGATACAAAAATTACCATAGGTAAACTTAACGAAAATGAATCAGTCACCAACTATGAACTTTTGGGTGGTTGTGATATACGTTGCGATATCCAATATACTGATTTGGGTCCAATATTGATTTATAAAAATCAATCCAAAGTTCATATAGAATATCCTAAGGAAAAATCTCCGAAAATTCAACAATTGTCCGAAGTTCTGGACAAATATGATAATCCAACAGTACTGGATGCAATGTGCGGTCCGGGAACATTAGGCATTTATGCCTTGATGAAGAATGCCAAGAAAGTTGTGTTCAACGATATTTACGATGAAGCAGTTGAATCCCTGAAAATCAATCTGGAAATCAACCAAATCAATGAAAACGCCTACGAAATTTTAAATGAGAATTTACTTAACTTACAGGACGTTCTTGATGAAAAGTTTGATATTGGTATCATAGATACATTTCCTGATAATGATACGTCAGTATATATGGAGTATTTGAAGGAATTATGTGATGATATAATCATAATATGATTACATCAATCCAAGATAAGTTATTATTGATGGTACAATCAAAACACCCATCAAACTACTTTTATTCAGGTTCAATGAATTTACAATAAGACCCAATGAGATACTGGTCATGTAACAAAGTAATGCATAATACAAAGAATCATTTGTAAAAAATGTAAATAAAATAATTATCAGAGTTAATGATGCGATTATAATATAATTTAGTTTATTATAATCTATTTTTATCATGTTGTCAATCATGTGATCACCTATTTTTATGGAAATAACAGTTGCAATTGAAACACTAGTTAATGAAACAAGAATGAAAAATATTACCTCTTCAATGCTTATGTTGGGCATAATGTTTCCGATATATACGCTAATTGCACTTCGGGGATTGTTTATTAAATATATGGATATTAAGGAAAACAATGTGTCCGAGATATTGACTCCACTGTTTGTTATTAGAAATTCCTCTGAGTTGATATTTTTATTTAATGTTATGCTTTGTGCAATTATGCTTCCTTGTGCAGGTCCTAACCCCGGCAATAATCCTAAAACACATCCGGATATGCTTCCAGCAATTGCCGATTTTTTAAATTCACTGTTTATGATGATGTTCTTGTTTTTGTTTTGTGGCGGAATTTTGGATTTTGAATTTATTGAATACAATAAATTACTTACACTAAATAATCCTGATAACATTATCATTAAAGCCAAATTATTTCCAAAATTACTTTTTAATACAAAAATACCTAATATTCCTGAGGTTAATAGTATCAGTATGTTTTTCAATCTTTTTTCTTTTTTATTAAAGAAGAACATCATGATAATCATTGTAATTAATAGAATAATTCCTATGTGATTTTTGAGCATATTGTAAATAAGGGGTAACAGTAACATTATTAATGGCATAAGCAGTATTAAAAATATTATTGAAAAATAGCCTCCTAAACTTATTAATCTGATTGCTTTTTTTCCTTTTCCCTGAAATAACAGGTTATGTCCTGGTTGTATGGTTAAAATACTATCTTCTTCTGGAATTCCCAGAAGCAGTGAAGGAATGAACTCTATCATAGCATGACATATTGACATGCTTACAAGAAAAGTGCAGAAAGTTAAATCGTTAGTATACGTTAATAGTTCGTCAGATATTGAAAAGAGTATTATTCCGATTGTATTTACATGTAATCCTGGGGTGATTCCAGATACTACTCCCATTAAAATTCCTAAAATAATTGCTATTATATAATCCAACATAATTTTTAATAATTATTATAAAAAAAGTATTACTTATGTTTTGTCATAATTTCTAAAACTCGGATAAATCAATAAAAAAAGAAAATGTTGTAAGTAAATATTCAAATATTTACATTAATCTTGTCATGTGGGTAACTTCAACAGTTGCCACATCACTTAAATCTGCAATAGCTTTTTCGGCAGCTTCACTTCCACCTTCACCATCGTCTACTACAACGGTAACTATTAATGCAACTAAACCAAAACCAATAGGTTCTTCTTCAATTCTTTCGAATTCTTTTTCATCAACTACATCTTTAATTGATGCTTTTAATGCTTCTAAGTCTACTTCAGGACTTTCAGGCATTACTTTTAATGTTACGGCTACTTCTCCCATAATCAAATCTCCTTTTGTTTTATCGGTAAAATAAATCTATGGTCCTTTGAAACCACATTCACATGTGTATTCGTGTCCAAAAGTTCTGCATTTAGGACATCTGTAAATATCTGCATCACATTCAGGACAGTGGAATTTCACATATTCATCGATTGGTGAAATTTCTTGTTTACATGAAGTACAAGTCATTTTATCTGCCATGCTATTCTCCTCCTATATATGTATAAAAATTGTTAATATTATTATTGCTGTTTAAATGAGCCATAACCCTAGCAGGGTATTTCCCATTAATTACAAAACAGTCTAAATGATATTTAATTAGTAATTTTGGTAAACATTTATCAATACAAGTTTCTTTAAAAAATAATAGATCTTTTGCTTTTATGTTTTTTATTAGTTTTTTATTATTTGAAGAAATGTTACCTCTATATATACCATCTACATTTGTTAATATTAATAGTTTGGCATTTAATTTATTTGCAATCCAACATGCTATTGAATCACTGGTAACTTCCCAACTATGTTTAAGGGGATCCTCTTTTTTCAATAATTCATAAGTAAGTAGTAATGGTGTTTTATTAAGGTTATGTACCTTTTCAATCTCATCAAAAGAGGTTATTGCGATTATATCATCATTTTTGTCGGCAATAAAATTTCCAATAATATCCATACATTTAATGGCATTCCAGTGATTCACGTCATCAGAAAAATGTTTTATTTTGTTAAATTCTCGTATATTATTAGCTAATGAACCTCCACCATTAATTAACACGGTTTTCTCATTACTTTTAGTCAGTTGATTGCATAACTCTTCAGTATATTCGGGGAATAAACTGCCCCCAATTTTCACTACGGTAACCATTTCAAAAACCTATAATAATTTTAAATGTCCTGTCAATTTGTCTATTTCTTCATCAGGGCCTGGTCCAACAGATAAACAGGTTTTTGTGCCTGGTTCAATCTGGGTATGGCCTGCATCCGTTATCAATGAACAAGGTAAACCACTTTCCTTAATTATGAAATATAATTCCATTAACTCCTGTTCTGATGAGATTTTTAAAACAACCTTTTTTTGTCCTATTGATTCCCATTCCCTAATGGTTTTTTTATCTGTTTTTTTATAACTTTCAAGACATGCATGGCAAGCCTGAGCAGCAATTTTACCTTTACCCATTTTTAAATCAGTTCTCATTACAATTGCTTGTTTCATATATAGTTCTCCTAAGCTTAATTGATGATGTATTTCTTTGGAATTAACCTTTTTCCTACTCTGGATGGGTCAACACTATAAACTTCCATTCCTGGTATGATGGCTCTAACAACAGGAATATTGGTTGATCTTGTCAAATCAACGTAATATGCATCTTTAACTCCTGAAATTTCTAACATGTCCATTGTTTTTTCAATGTTTTCCTTAAACGTATTTTGGGAGTAATCAACCATATCATTTAAATCAATATTTTCTTCAGATTCTCTAAACCAATGTCTGTTGATTCTTTTCATCCTGTCATAACCGGTTTCTCTAAGTAAATTTGCTCTGGTTGTATCTTCACGGGTTCCATGAATTTGTGTGGCTCTGCTCTGGGCTACTTCTGTTATTGATCTAATAGCTGCAATCTCAGGATCCAAATGTGTTCCTATACCTAAAGTTAATAATGCAGGATCTTTCAGGGATAAATCTTCGGATACAGCACCTATGGTTGGAATATTGTTTTCACTGGTCAAATCAATCAATTTTATTGAAACATTTGCCGTGGAGAATTTTTCTATTAAAGTTTGTATATATTCATTGTTTGAGTTTTTACAATTTATCTCTCGTTTGTTGTCTTTAAATGCTTCAAACAAACTCCAGGAATCTCTTTCAACTACTTCCATCATCCCGTGGAAAATAGCTTCTTCTAAAGTGTTTCCTGAAGCTAAACCGTTTGTATTTGATAAAAAGATGTGTTTAACACTTTTATTGTTGTATGGATGAAAAACAGCATTGGAAGGTATGAATATTTTTTCACCTGTTTTAATTGAATAACCTTTACTCCATTCCAATTCTTCATCATGATAATTATTTTTTGGTAAAATTAAATCTTCGGGATTAAGACAATCATTTTCATCATATTTCTTGATGATTGTCTCGTCTTCATCCTGCATTTCTGCAGAATATCTTTCTATAGCTTCCATAATTGAAGAAACTTTTGCATGTATTTCAGTAGGTCCTTTACCAGCATAAACACTTACAGCTCCATCTTGGGCTAATGGACGTACTGAAGTATAAACAGGTATTTTGATTCTATCAAGATGGGTGATGTTTGATGTTCTTGTAATTCCAATGGATAATGTATTTTTAGAAATTTTTTCTAAAGTTTCTTCAGGACTCATAGTCCTATGGGTTGATTTTTTATAATTTACAGGTGATTCATTTAACATTTTATCATACTTCAGCTTTATTTTACTTAAATATTGATATCTTTGTTATTTGATTAGCATATTTTTTTTGATGATAATCATTTAAAAATATTAGTTAATACTTTTAAATATATTAATTAGTTAACTTTATGGAACGTGTTTCAATGAAAAATGAAGAAATATTAAACCAATTAAACAATGAAAATATAGATTCTATGTTCGTTTATTCTCCTGAAAATATAAAATACATCTCTGGATTTTATCCTTCAAGCTTTGCATACCTTGTTATTCAAGAAGAACCGGTGTTATATGTAAACAGTATAGACAAGGAATCTGCTGAAGAAAAATCATTAATTGAAACGAGGGACATAGTTAAGCTCTCTGAAGTTAAGGATTTGTTAAAAGGTACTGTTGCAGTGGAAAGTTCTTTGGAATTTGCATTACTTAAACAAATATCGGATGATATTTCTTCTTTAAAAGTTTCCAATGTCTTTACTGATCAAAGAAGAACCAAAACTAAAGAAGAGATTTCATGTATTAAAAATTCTATTGGCATAGCAGAAAATGCTATTGGTGAAATAGATTTTTCAAGCACTGAAAAATATGCTGCTGCTTCATTGGAGTTTGATATGACTATTAATGGATCTATTAAACCAGCATTTGATACTATTGTCGCTTCTGGAAAACGTTCCAGTTCTCCACATTCTGAAACTTCTATGAATCGTGTTGAAACTCCTATCGTTGTCGATTGGGGTGCAAAATATGATTACTATTGTTCTGATATAACAAGAACATTCATTGATTCTGAACGTCAGGAAGAGATTTGGAATATTGTTCTGGAAGCACAAAAAGCAGCAATAAAAACTATTGCTCCCGGAATTTCTTATGCTGATGTTGATAATGCTGCACGTGATGTTATAAGTGAATATGGTTATGGGGAATATTTTATACATAGTACTGGCCATGGTTTCGGTTTGGATATTCATGAAGATCCCGTAATTTCAAACAAAGCAGAGGGAATACTGGAAGAAAACATGGTTATAACAGCCGAACCTGGTATTTATATTCCTGGAGAATTTGGTGTCAGAATTGAAGATGATGTCCTTGTTAAAAACAACAGTAAAGTCTTAACAACACTGGATAAAAAATTAGATTTTACTTTATAACCTTCCTTTTTTTTTAAGTCAAATATTATATATTACTTTTTTTATATATTTATCATAACAAATAAATTATGTTCAGTAAAATTCTAAAAATAATGAAAAAAATTATATTAAAATATTTGGATGATAATACTATTGTTATAATTCAGAGAAAATTAATAGGTGCCGACATATTCGTCAAAACCGAGGATTTTATAGTCGTGTTAATTTTCATGATGATTATTCTTTTTATTATTTTAACGGGGATATTTCTGATTTTTGATTTGTCTCCCGTATTGTCAACATTATTAACATTTATATTTCCAATTACCGTAATGATATACATTCATTACAAAAATGAAAAACGTCTTGAAAAAATAGAATTGGATTTATCTGACTATATTCGGCAGTTATCAAGTTTAATTCGTGTGGGTTATGGTATTGAATCAGCATTTGCAGAACTTTCCAGAACAATGAATAATCCATTAAACGATGAAATTAAACGTGCATTATTGGAAACTAATTTTGGCAAACCATTTAATGAATCCTTAATGGACATTGTATATAGAAACAATTCCGAGAACTTAAAACACGTTTTTCAAATAATCATTTTCAGTAATGAATCTGGAGGGAATGTTTCGGATGTCTTGGAAAGTATTGCTGAAGATTTGACAGACAGGTTTATGCTTAAAAAAGAACGAAAAGCAGGTGTTATGACATCCGTGATGTTTTTATCAATGTCATCAACAATAGCAACGCCATTTGCACTTGCCATGATAAGGCTGTATTCGGATTTTATTGGCAACATGGGACAGATTAATCCATTGGCTTCTGTTATACCATTTGTAAGTACTGCTTATGTAATTATTCAATCAATATTGGTTTCCGTTTTAATCAGTATAATTCTTTATTCTAATGTTAAGAAAGCGCTTTTAATTTTGATTGTACTGATTCCTATTTCTTTGTTTATATATTTTTGTTCTCAATTTATGTTTAAAGGAATTTTGGGGGTTTAATATGTTAAATGATGATTCCGGTCAAATATCAATGGAATTGATTTTATTGATGGCTTGTATAATTATGGTGGTAATATGTTCTATCTCTTTTTATATGGATTATCTAGAAAACTTTGTTTCGGAGATTAACAATACTGAGGTTAACCAATTAAAATACAAGATAGATAAAATAAATAATTTAATAAAATAGGTGGAGAGGGGATATTTTTTATTCTTTTAGAAACTGATCTACTAAGTTTCTGGTTTCATTAAAAGCTGCTACGTCTATGTGTTGTGGAAGACTACCTAATTCTCCTTCAACATCCTTTAAAATTCCTTCGCCTGCACCTAGGAACATGCCTTCACTGCTTATTCCCATAAATGCGCTTGGTGGTAATAATGCTACAGCTACCTTATCATTATCTTTGACACTTAAATCATTGGTAATCACTGTTATTGCACGTTTACCTAGATTAACATTACAAACCATCAAAGTATCAGTATTCGGATGTTTACTAACACTAACTAATTCTCCCACTTTAATATCAACTCCAATAACAGGATCGTCTATTTCTCCCAGCATTAATCTTTCAGGCAATCCTCTAATGGTGTTGAAAAAGAATTTCATTTTTGATAGAGGTAATTCTAATTTTTCCCTATCTTCACGGTTAAGTTCAGATAAAAACTTTTTAGAATAATCTTCTCCACCTAGATTTTCAATTATTTCATCCACGTCAGATAATAATTTTTCCATTTGGGGTGTTTTTGCCAGTTCCTGTGGTGAAATATATGAGTAATACATTGTTTGAATATCAGGGTTCATGTTTTTAGCAATTAACCTTACCTGTTTCTTGTTCCATGATCCTCTCAGATTTGACCCTTCAACCACTCTAATAAATTGTTCTATTGCTTTTTCTGCGACTTTTAATCTATAATCTTTACTTGTGTCCCACATATTATTCCCTTGATTTTGATAATAAATAAAAATAAATATTGAACTTTGAATTTAATTCTTTATAATAATTTATATTTATTGTAATTTATTTTTTTCTTATTCAAAATTATTCTACTGATTAACTAAAACTCTATTTTTTAATTAAAAAAATAAATTTATATAATATGTTTAACATATAATAAATAGATTAGAAATTATTATTTTAATAATTGAATTAAGGATATTAAACTTTTTCAAGGCTTTTTGAAGGATTATAAAAGACATATCATTAATTACATTTAAATAAAACATTTGGTGATAATATGGTAAATTTATCTACATTTTACGATTTAAATATTTACAATACTGAAGGAAAATTCATAGGAAGAGTAAACGAAGTAGTTTTAAACATCAAAAAAGGAAGAATTTCTTTTTTCAAAACCAAAGCTTTAACAGAAGACAACCGAAATGTAGGTTTAAAAGATGTTTTCAGAAATTCATTAAGGTTAGTACCTGAAGAAGAAGATGTAAATCCAATCAGAACCGAAGGTATAATTGATATTCCATATGAAGTTGTAACAGCTGTAGGGGATGTCATTTTAGTCAACCAAGAAAAATTCGCACAATATCAGTCATCACAAAAAAGCAGAATAAACGACAATTCACAAAAAAGAAGTATGGTTAAAAAACCTGTTATTAAACCTTAATGGGGATAATTAATGAAAATAGGAATCATGGGTTGTGGATCTATTGCAAAGACATTGGTCGATTTCAAGTTAAACGGTAAGCTCAATGTCAACCTTGCATATTTCTATGATTTAAGCTTAGATAATGCAAAATCATTAGCACAAAAAGTTGATGCTCAAGTTTCTGATTCATTAGAAAATTTAATTGAAAACTGTGACTTAATTTTAGAATCTGCTTCACAAACAGCTGTACGAAGTTCTGTTCCTCAAATCCTTGAAAGTGGAACAAATGTAATCATAATGAGTGTTGGTGCATTATTGGATGTTGAATTCAAGACATACCTTGAAAATATTGCAAAAAAATCTGGAGCGAAAATTTATCTACCTACCGGAGCTATAACGGGTATTGACACGGTTAAAGCAGCTAGAATGGGAGAAATTGAATCAGTTTCATTAATTACCAGAAAACCACCATTATCTTTAGGTCTGGAAATGGAAGATGATGAAGAAATTGTATTGTTTGATGGAAAAGCATCCGAAGCTGTAAAAGAATTTCCAAAGAATATAAACGTTTCATCCACATTAAGTTTGGCAGCAGGTATGGATGCTGATGTGAAAATCATTGCTGATCCTAAAATAACCAGAAACACTCATGAAATTCATTTAAAAGGAACTTTCGGTGAGTTCATTACAAAAACTTCAAATATAAGTAGCCCTGATAATCCTAAGACAAGCTTATTAGCTGCATATTCGGCAGCAAGCTTATTAAATAAATTATCCGAAACAATTCAAATAGGAACTTAATATTATATCAAATGTTAAAGAACTGTTATTGAATTTACTATGATACTTTCATAGTTTTTTTCTTTTGATTTTCATATCATACTATTTTTATTTAAATTAACTAATTTTATATTAATTCATTCAATGGTGATTTTTTGAAAGAGTACGAACAATTTTCTAAACTAAAAGTTATTCCGGACATGCCTATAATCCTCAGATTGGATGGAAGGTCATTTTCAAATTATACAAAACAGCTAAATCTTCAAAAACCATTCGATGAACGTTTAAGAAATATTTTTATTGAAGTATCCAAAGATTTAATCAACGAATTTAATCCGAAATATGTTTATACATTTTCAGATGAAATAAACATATTATTCGAACAGGTACCATTCAATGGAAGAATCGAAAAAATTAATTCAGTCATGGCTTCTTTTGTATCATCATCATTTATGAAACATTTACTTATAAATAAAAATCTATTCGATATTGATGTATTGCAACTAAAACCAGTATCATTTGACTGCAGAATAATAACAACATCAAATCACACACGGGACTATTTTAAATGGAGACAGGATGAAGCATGGCGAAATTGTTTAAACAGTTATGCACAGAGCGTTTTAAATAAAGACCACAGCAATAGGGAAACATCGGAAATATTATACAAATTAAAAAAATCAGATATTCATGAGTTATTATATGAAAACGGCATAAATATTTCACATGTTCCTACGTGGCATAAGAGGGGAGTATGCCTTTATAAGGTGGAAGAAAAAACAGAAGGGTACAATCCATTAAACAATCAAAAAAATATATCTACTAGAAATAAAATATATACAGATTTAGAAATGAAATTAATTAAATAATTACTACCTAAATATTTTTATTATCATGGAGCTGAAAAGATGGATTTTCATAATGCACTTAAAAAAATTCTGGGAAACGACAAATCAATAAAGGAAGTACACATAGATTACAGAGTAATAGATGAAATAGTTAAAATAGCAGTTAATGCAGATCCAAAAGAATATGTCGCATTGTTATCCGGAGACATTGAAAAGGAAATTCTTAAAATTAAAGGTTTGATATTTCTGCCTTTCAAGGCATCAGGCACCAGCGCAGTTATGGAAGTATTTATGATGCCAATGACCACAAAAGCCGTTGGTTCAGTACACAGTCATCCAGGACCAAGTGCAAGTCCATCACAAGCAGATTTAACGTTTTTCTCCAAAAACGGTTATTTTCACATGATCATTTGTCGACCATATTCTCAATCAACTATCAAGGCATATGATCACTTTGGAAATCCTCTTACCTTTGAAGTTAAGGATTTGGGGGATGAAGTGGATATCAAGCAGTGGGAAGATTTGGATATAAGTGAGGAATATTTTGATGAAGAATTCATTAAAGAGATGAAAGCGTTAGAAGAAGAGGACGATGAAGTTTTCGATGAAACTAATGATGAAGTAATTGATGAAAATATTGTTGAAGAAAATGACGAAATTATTAATGAAATTAAAGATATAAAAGAAAACGATAAAAACATTTTAAACAATAATAATTTTGAGGAGGAAAAAAAATTGTCAAATGATCAAAACAATGAAAATCAAAACAATGAACAAAAACAAAAACATGCAACATTAAACCTTGAGTTTGAGATAAAAGGTAAAAAATATGTTGAAGCAATACCGTTACCTCCGGAATATGAACCGGGAGATCAGATAGATGTTGATATAAGAACAGATAAAACTCCAAATGACAATATTGATGAGATTGTTGTAAACGTTAAGAAAGTTCCGAAAAACAAGGCTAACTCTAAAGTAATAACCGTCACTCCTCAAAAATTATCACCAAAGTCAATACAGAATAATGACGTAAAAGTTGAACAGGTAAATACAGAAAAAACTTCCGAAGAAATAGAACAAGAAATCAGAGAAATGGAAAAAGACATTGCTAAATTAAAAGAGGAAAACGAGAGACTAAAAAATAATTTATAATTTTTTTTAAAAAAAGTTAGAGAAGTTATAAAACTATTGATTTTACAACTTCTATTTCTTTAATAGATTCTAAGTCGGTTATTGCTTCTTCTGTAATTTCTTGATCTACTTTTAGAACCATTACTGCTTCTCCACCAGCTGATTCTCTACCAACTTGCATTTCACCGATATTTATTTTGTGGTTGCCAAGTGCGCTGCCAATAGTTCCGATTGTTCCTGGAACGTCTACGTATTTAATCATTGCCATTAATCCTTCAAGAATTAAGTTAATGTCATAACCATCTATTGAAATGATTTTTGGAACGTTGTTTTCCACAATACCTTCAATGGTTGTTTCTTTTCCATCATATTTGGCTGTTGCTTTTATTGTAGCATCGTATTTACCACTATCTTCTGTTTCGCCTTCGGTAATTTTTATGCCTCTTTGTTTTGCAACGCTTTTTGCGTTAACACTGTTTACCGGTTCGGATAATATAGGGTTTAAGAATGCTTTTAGTAATTCCCTTGTTAATGGTTCTTTTGATCTGCCGTTTATTTCTCCACTGTAAACGATGTTTAGTTCTGATATGTTTTGGGAACTGGTTTGAACTAATACTTTACCTAACTGTTCTGTTAATTTGAAGTATGGTTTTAATGCTTGAAAGGTTTCAGAATCAACTAGGGGCATGTTTAATACGTTGCTTGGTGTTTCACCTTCTATAACCTGTTTAACTTCTTTTGCAACTATGATTGCAGCATCACGTTGTGCTTCTTTTGTTGAAGCTGCAATGTGTGGTGTTAATACAACATTGTCTAATGTGGCTAAAGGACTGTTTTCCAAAGGTTCGTTTTCAAATACGTCTAATCCAGCTTTTAATTCTGGTCTTTCTTTTAATGCATCGTATAAATCTGCTTCATTGATGATTCCACCTCTAGCACAGTTTAATATAATTGCATTATCTTTCATTTTTGCAAGTTGTTCTTTTGAGATTAATCCTTTGGTTTCTGGTGTTAATGGTACGTGGATTGTCATTACGTCTGCTCTCTGTATTAAATCATCTAATGTTGTGATTTCCACGCCTAATTCTTTAGCGGTTTCTTCGGTAATGTATGGGTCGTATACTATTACATCCATTTCAAATGCTTTTGATCTTTTAACTACTTGGCTTCCGATTCTTCCCATTCCGATTACACCAAGAGTTTTGTTACGTAATTCCATTCCCATAAATTTACTTTTTTCCCATTTTCCGGATTTAACTGATGCATCTGCAATTGCAATTTTTCTGCTTAATGATAACATTAAACCCATTGCGTGTTCTGCAACTGTGATTGATGTTGATTGTGGTGCATTAACAACTAATATTCCATGTTCTGTTGCTGCTTCCACATCAATGTTGTCGACTCCAACACCAGCTCTTGCGATAATTTTTAAGTTTTTAGCTTTTTCAATTACTTCTCTTGTAACTTTTGTTCTGCTTCTTACAATAATACCTTCATACTGGTCTATTGTATTAAGTAATTCTTCTGGAGTAATAGTTGGATCGTTAACTACTTCAGCGGATCCTTCTAATACTTCAACACCCTTTTCATTAATTTTATCAGCTACTAGTACTTTTGACATAGTTTTTCTCCTTTATTTGTTATGAAATATTGGATATTTTCATTATATTAAACTAAAATAATACTTTTAAACCTATGAAATTTTATTTTTTTCTATAAAATCGGTTTAACATTCATATGTTATTTATGTTTTTTTTAGTATAAATACTAAATTCATAATAAAATTTAATTACTCATTTATAGAAATAATATTAAAGAAATTATTGAGTTGATATGCAATGACTTTTAAAGAAATTATACTTGGAACTTCACCATTTATCTTCGCACCACAATTTGGTCACAGGACCAGATTATATGAATTGGATTTTGAAAATCAACCGGAAAATATTGCAAAAGTTTTGGATAAGTCTTATGAGATGGGCGTTCATAAAATTCTCCTAAACCGGTCAAAAGATTTGGAATCTGCATTGGACATTTCGATTCAAAATTCTAATCAATGGGAAGTTATTGGAAAGACTGATGTGGCTAATTTTGATGAGGATCTTTCGGTTTTTTCAAAATATAACACAAAGACTATAATTCTGGATGGTTTTTTTGTAGATGAAAACATTGAAAATAATTCCTGTGACAACATATCATACTATTTAGAACAGATTAAATCAAGTGGTTTTGTACCTGCAATAGAAACAAGAACTCCATTTAAAAACATTCCTAAAATAGTGAAATCGGAAATAATGGCGGATTTTGATGAAATCATGTTACCGTTAAATTTTTATGGATATATGATGGATTGTAACTTTTTAAACAATGAAAATAAACAAAAAATTCAGGATTTGTTATCAAAACTTAATAAAAAGATTATAGTAAACAGAACATTGGCAACAGGTATTTTACAACCTGAAGAGGCATATAAATTCCTAGTTAATGTTGATAATATTGATAGTGTTTGTGTGGGAGTTGCAAAAGTAGAGGAAGCAGAAGAAACTTTCAGTATAATAAACAAGTATAAATCATAATTCTTCAGTTTCTTTTTTTCTTTCCTTAATGAGTTTCAGCAAATCATCGATGTTGTCCATATCCTTTAGTTCCCATGTATATATTGCAGGAATTTTGTTAATTGATTCTGTGTCATGTTCTTTATCAAGTACGAACAGTGCATCATAACCTGTTACGGAGGATATGTCTTCTGTCTTGTTGGCAATGTTTGTTAATGTTTTTTCGTTTCTTCCCCGTTCCATATTGGTAATTAGAATGTCATTTGCACGGGTTTTCTTATTGATTTCAGCACGTATTTTTTCTATTTCATCTAGTTTATTTTCTAATTTTTCCTGTAATTTTTCTATGTCGGTTGTTTTTTTAGTACTTTCACTTATTGCATCAAATGGAGTTTTCTTTGAACTTTTTACATCATATCCAAGTTTAATTAATTCTATAGGTTCATGAATTATTTTGTCTAAACTATTCTTTTTGTCACTTTCAAGAACATTTATAGAAACTGTTATTGGTCTTTGCAACACATCCTCAATCATCATTGCCGTTTCAGGGTATGTTTGGGAATTTCCCTGTTCGTATCTGTAAATTGTTTCTCTTGACACATGACTCAAATCAGCTAATTCTTTCAAAGACAGGTTCATTGATTCACGAAGCTGTTTAAGGAGGGTTCCATCAATTTTAACATAGTATCCTCCACGTTTTGCAATAATTTCCGGATGAATGTTATTAACAACTACATTACATAAGGTTTGCGGGGTGATTACCGGTATTTCATGGCGTTCATATACAACATCTTCTTCCAAAAGATTGTGTTTGGATTTTAATCCGATGATGATGGGACTTGCCAGGAATGTTCCTGCAATTTTAGATAACTCTTCTGCCTGTGCTGATGTTAAACTATCAATATTTACAAGAATCTTTAATATAATAAGTATGTCATCTTTTCTTGCCAATAAGTCAAAACAACTTCTGTCATAAATGTCTGATGTTTTGAAGTCGTATGATTTTAACAAGTTTTTTATTTCCTGCAGAATCTGTTCCCGATTTATTCCTGAGTTATCTAAATTCATAATATATATTATGTATCTATTTAATAAATATATTATAATAAAGAAGAATTTATTTTATCTTATTTTAAACTTAAGGAAGTTTTGTTTTGACTGATAATATTATATTACACGTTGGTATTGATGATACTGATTCAAACGAGGGCATGTGTACAACTTATTTAACACACATCATAATCAAACAACTAAGAAAACATGACATAATACCATTGGATTATCCAAGGCTCATCAGATTAAATCCTTTTGCAAGGTATAAGACACGTGGTAATGGTGCATTGTCTTTTGTAGTAAAACTAAGTTCCCGACAAGAAGTTGATCTGGTTGAAAAGATTGTCCTGGAGAATGTTGAAAAGTATTCCATGTTTGAAGGAGTAAACACCAATCCCGGAGTAATATTTTATGAAGGTGAAATAACCAGACAGATGAAGGACTATGCTATGGGAGCAATTTATTCCATTTATACAATTGATTATGCTGAGGAATTCGCAAATAAAATTGGAGCCCGGGTTCATAAGTTTAAAAAAGGAAGGGGTATAATAGGTGCTATTGCCTCAATAAGCATTGAACTGGATGATGAAACCTTTGAGTGTTTGGCATACAGGACACCGGAAAATATAGGTACGAAAAGACAGTTGGATCAGGATAGTATATATAAGATGAACGAAGAAACATATCCTGAAACATTTGATAACATAGACATTGAAGGAAATTACACTGCCATAGAACCTCACACTCCCTGTCCTGTTTTGTATGGTATACGTGGGAACACTGCTGAAATAGTTGAAAAGGCACATAACATGGTCATAAGTTACGAAGAAATTGAAGATTATTGTATTTTCAGAACTAATCAACATACAGATATGCATATACAGGAAAATGTATGCATAAGGGATATGAAGGATGAATCATGTTATAAAATCAGATGTAATGTGGTAGAAAATCCCCATGATATAGAGGGAGGACACGTGTTTTTTAAGGTTTCGGATGGTACTGGAACTTTGGAATGTGCTGCATTTGAACCTACTAAAACCTTTAGGAATCACGTAAGAAAACTAGTTGTGGGAGATGAGTTGGTATTGTATGGCGGATTGAATGAAAACCATACTTTCAACGTTGAAAAATTCCAGTTAACAAAGCTTGCACCAAAATATAATTTGTTAAATCCGTTATGTGATTGTGGAAAAAGGATGAAATCGGCTGGAAAAAATAAGGGATACAAATGTCCTAAATGTGGTAATAAAATAAGATCTTCAGAAAAAATTAAGGAAATAATTCCTAGGGATATTCAGGAATCTTTCTATGAAGTACCTACAGAGGCCAGACGTCACCTTTCAAAACCAATTGTTCGAATGAATATGTAACATTTACATTAATTTATATTTATTCCATAAACATTTTTTTTATATAATATTAATTCTTATTTTTTCATTATTTTAGTATCTTATCGATATTCCTTTGTATATTCATTTGAATTGATAACTTTGTTTTATCTATGTTTTATAAAATTATATAACATATGAAATTAAATATATATAATTATAAGATATATTTTTTTGAACAAATGATTCGAAAGATATATTTTTGAACTGCTTAAAATTTGAAGGAAATTTTTCTATAAATTCTTATTGAATTTTAAGTTCTCATGTCTATTTGGGGTGATACTTGGTTAAACTAATATTTTTTTAATAATTTGAATAATAAAACATATATACTCTTTATTTCTTAAAAACAATTCATATTAGAATGATTGAGTATATGGTATCGAAAAAAAGATCATATAAAGGGTGATTTATCAATGGCAAGTATTTCTGACGCTATCGGAATTATCAGACAAGCTGAATCTGATGCTGATAGTATTGTTGAAGAAGCAAACAAAAAATCAACTGAAATGATCCAAGAAGCTCGTGCACAAGTGGATTCTGCAATTGAAGCAGCAAAATTAGAGGCTCAAGACCAAGCTAAACACATGTTATTAGCTAAAGAAGAAGAAGCTGGAAAAGAAGCTGTTATCATTTCAAACGAATCTGATTCCAACATTAAAGAATCATTAAGAGGTTCTGAAAACAATGTTGATGCCGCAGCTGATATAATAATTGAAACCGTATTATAGGGGTATTACTATGTTTAGGCCAGCAAAAATGCAAAAAATAAGCATAGTAACTTTGAACCAGTACACTAAACCCGTTATTGATATTCTTCACGAAAAAGGATACATTCAAGTAGAAGATTTAACTGAAAGTATTCAGGAAAATGAAGAATTTAAAGGGTTAGATGTATCAAAACAAGACCCACATGCAAGCAGAATTGCATCTTTATCAATGAAATGTAATAGTATCCTAGATACTTTAAAATCTGCTGAAAAATCTATGAGTATGGTCGATGTTGTTAAAGGATTTATCAGCCCTAAAAAAATTGATTCCAAAGAGGTAGAAAACTTACCTACCGAAGAATTAGTTGATAAAGCTGATGAAATCATTAATAAAGTTGATGCAGTCCTCAGTCCAATTGAATCTCGTATTAACGAAATTGGAACTGAAGAAACAAAATATAAAGAATCTTTAAATGTTGCTAATCAATTAAAAGGTTTCGACATAGATTTCGCACATTTGCAAGAAACAAAATATACAAAAATTGTTTCTGGAAGAATTCCATCCGAACATTTATCCGAAGCTAAAAAAGGTATAGAAGGCATAACTGATCAAGTAGACATATTTGAAGGTAGTTCCTCATCAGACGGAGATAAAACCTATGTACCTATCATGATTGTTACAGCAAGCGAATTTGAAGAAGATATATCTAGTGTGTTAAGACGCTTAGAATTTGAAAAATTAGATGTAACAGGTTTAAGTGGAAAACCTTCTGAAATCATCGAAGCATCAAAAGGCAAACTAGACGAATTGAAAAAAGAAAGAAAACAATGTATTAAAGATATAGGTGAAGTTGGTCAACGTTCAAAAGAACACTTATTAGTGATCAATGAACAATTAGAACTAGAAAAAGAACGAACTGAAATCTATTCTTACTTTGGTGAAACTAACAGTACAAAAGCCATTAAGGCTTGGGTAGTTAAAGATGATGTTGAAGATACTTTATCAATCATTGATGAAGTTACTGACGGTAACAGTATTATTCAATTGGAAGACCCTACCGAAGAGGAAATTGAAAATAACAAAGTGCCTGTAAAACAACAAAACCCTGGTTTTGCAAAACCATACGAATTACTCGTAAACATGTACTCAGCACCAAACTATAAAGATATTGATCCAACAATAATCATGGCTATATGTTTCCCATTCTTCTTCGGTTACTGTTTAACCGATGCATTCTATGGAATCATATTGGCTATCGTAGGATTAGTATTATACACAGGCTTAGGTAAAACAAGTAAAACTTACAAATCATTTGGTACAATAGTTACACAATGTGGTATTTGGACTTTTATATTAGGTTTAGCTACAGGTGGATTTATTGGGGACTTCGTACCTCGTTTCATATTCGGTGATTCAAATGCACCATTACCAACAGTTATTCCAGATATAAACGCATTCGTGCATCCGGAAAACATTTTAATATTAGCTATTATCATTGGTTTAATCCATCTTAACATTGCATTCCTATTCGGTATTATCGACAACGTAAAACGTGGAAATACCAAACAGTTATGTGGTGGACAATTATGTTGGGTTTTAATTGAACTTGCAATTATCGGATACTTATTAACTAACAGTATCTACGTATTAGCAGCACTTGCTATAATAGCATTATTATTATTAGTATACGGTGCAGGTCCAATGGGAGTAATGGACATATTTGGATTCTTAGGAGATATTTTATCATACTCAAGATTATTAGCATTATGTCTATCCACTGGTGGTATCGGTATGACCGCAAACTTATTAGGTCAATTATTATCTGGTATGATACCTTATGTAGGTATAGTTTTAGGTATAATTGTATTCTTTGGAGTACATTTATTTAACATTGCATTCCAATCAATGGGATCATTCATTCACTCATTACGTCTTCACTTTGTGGAATTCTTCGGTAACTTCTATGAAGGAGAAAGTGACGAGTTCGTGCCATTCAAGGCAAGTAGAATTTACACAAAACTAAAAAAATAAATTTTTAGTATAAATCAAAAACAATATATAATATTCATTTATTTGGAGGAAAATTAAAATGGCAGCAGAATTAGCATTAGGTTCAGCTTTAGCTGCAATAGGTGCTGGAGTAGCAGTAGGATTTGCAGCATTAGGTTCAGGTATCGGTCAAGGTATCGCATCTTCCGCTGGTGTAGGTGCAGTAGCAGAAGATTCAGGTATGTTCGCACAAGGTTTAGTATTTACAGCTATTCCTGAAACTCAGGCTATCTACGGTTTCCTTATCGCTATCTTATTATTAGTATTCTCAGGAATTATGGGAGGTAGTCCTTTAGGAGTAACTTCAGGATTAGTAGCAATTGGTGCAGGAGCAGCAGTTGGTTTCGGTGGTCTTGGTTCTGGTATGGGTCAAGGTATCGCATCTTCCGCATCTGTAGGTGCAGTTGTAGAAGATCCAGACATGTTTGCACAAGGTTTAGTATTTACAGCTATTCCTGAAACTCAGGCTATCTACGGTTTCCTTATCGCTATCTTATTATTAGTATTCGGTGGAATACTCGGAGCATAGATTTAAAAATATTAGGCTATAAGCCTTAAAACAATATTTTTTGGAGGAAAGTAGATGAGCGTTGGAGCAGATAAAATAATAGCAAATATTAAAGCAGATGCTCAAGCAAAAGCTGATGACATTATCTGTAAAGCTACCGCTGAAAGCGAAAAAATCATCGCAGATGGTGAAGTAGCAGCTCAAAACGAATCTGATTCAATATTAGCTTCAGCTCAAAAACAAGCTGACATGAAATATCAACAAATTATTTCAGAAGCAAAAGTTAACGCAAGAAGAAAAGAGTTAGAAGCACGTGAAGAATTAATTGAAAAAGCTTTCAGAGTAGCATCAGAAAAAATTGAAAAACAAGCATCTGAAAATTCTGCAAATTATGTAGAATCTTTAAAAACCATGATTAAAGATGCATCATTACAAGTAGGTGGAAATCAACTTGAAATTCTCGTAAGAGAAGACGATGTTGATAATGTAAAATCTATGATTGATGAAGTATCAAAATATGTAACAAACGAAACTGGTAATGACGTTTCCTTTATCATAGGAGAACCAATTGATATTATTGGTGGAGCAGTTGTTAAAACTGTAGATGGTGAAGTAGAAGTTAAAAATACCATTGAAGCACGTATGCTTCGTTATAGAAAATATTTAAGATCAGAGGTTGCTAAAAAACTATTTAGATAGTATTGGAGGAGAATTAAATGGAAGAAAGCATAATGGATTTAATAAACTCTTTCGGATTCTCTTCTCCAGAGGCATTCATTGCATTGTTAGTAATGGTACTAGCTGTAGTTGGAGCAATAGTAGTAGTAATAACAATTAGACCGTTATTAGAATATTATCCTTACACATATCCTAATGCAAGAATTAGAGCAAAAATTGGTAAAATCTTAAATGATAAACAAATCTCTGAATTAGCAGAAACTGAAAGTCTAGAAGAAGTAACTAATTACTTAAGAGGACAAAGAGATTATGCTAAATATGTAGATAAATATCCTATAGAACAAGCATTAGATGCTAATCTCGCAGAATCATATGATACATTAGCAAAAGTTGCACCAAACACATTAAAACCTACCCTTGACATCATGTTAGATCAATGGGATATTAAAAATATTAAAAGTGTTTTAATTGCAAAAGAAGCTAAATTAAACGAAGAAGAAACTCGTGAATTATTAGTACCTTATGGTGTATTAAAAGATGACCAAGATAAAATGATTGAAGCTGACAGTGTTCAGGAATTAATCGTTGCTCTTGAAGGAACACCTTATGCTAAAGTATTAGAAGATGCATTACCAGATTATAATGAAAATAAAACATTATTAACATTAGAATCAGCTTTAGATAATTACTACTATGAAAGGTTACTAGTAAAATCTTCAAGTCAGGAAGATGAAAACACTAGAATGTTACACAGTTACGTAGGAACAAAAATCGACATTGCTACTTTAAAAATTATATTAAGAGCAAAAGCAGATGGACTTGCATATGATCAAATAAAACCATATGTAATTGACAGAGGTTACAAATTACGTGATTGGAAAGTTAAAGAAATGATGGAATCAGAAGATATCAATTCTTTATTAAGTAGTATTGAAAGTTCAGACTATGGATCAATCATTGCAGATCATATCCCTGAATACAATAATACTAAATCCATTGCCGTTTTCGATGAAGCATTAGATGCATACGAAAGAAAAATGGCAAACAATATCTTTAAGAAAAAACCATTTGGCGTAGGTCCTATAGTAGGTTTCATTAACAAAAAAGAAACTGAAATCAAAAATCTTAAGATTATCGCAAGAAGTAAAAGAGGACCTGTTGTACCTAGTTCCGAAATTAAGGAGATGTTATTATGAAAAAGGACATAGCTATAATGGCAGATCCAGATACAGTAACTGGTTTTATGTTAGGCGGAATAAAAAGTGGGTTCCCCGTACATAATACAGAAGAATCAAAAACAACTTTAAAACAGTTAGTTGACGATGGTTTTTCAATCATCATAACAACTGAAGCAATTGGTGATGAATTAAGAGAAGACATTACTAAATACACTAGTAGTGCATTACCAATGATTATTGAAGTACCAGATAAGTCAGGCTCACATAAAAGAGAAACTGACCCAATGAATGAACTTATTAAGAAAGTTATTGGGGTTGAGATGGTAAAATGATTACAGGAAATATTATTAAAATTGCAGGTCCAGTTATTGTCGGTGGAGGTATGAGAGGTACCCAAATGCACGAAATGGTTCGTGTCGGTGATATTGGACTTATTGGTGAAATTATTGAACTTGAAGGCGACACCGCTACTATTCAGGTTTACGAAGAAACTGCTGGTCTTAAACCAGGAGAAAAAATTGAAAGTACCGGAGGACCACTATCTGTAGAATTAGGTCCAGGTATACTCAAATCAATTTACGATGGTATTCAAAGACCATTAACAGAAATTAAAAGTCTAGCTGGAGATTACTTACCTAGAGGGGTAGACGTACCAGCATTAGATAAAACTAAAGAATGGGATTTCAAACCTACAGTATCTGTCGGTGACAAAGTAAATGGTGGAGACATCATCGGTACCGTACAAGAAACTGTAGCTATTGAACATAAAATTATGGTACCACCTACCATATCAGGTACTGTAAAATCCATCCAAAGTGGAAAACACACAGTAGTCGATGACATTGCTGAAATCGAAACTGAAGATGGTGTAAAAGCAGTACAAATGATGCAAATTTGGCCGGTAAGAGTAGGTAGACCATACGTTAACAAATTAGACCCAGATGTACCTCTTATAACAGGTCAACGTGCACAAGATACATTCTTCTGTGTTGCTAAAGGTGGAACATCAGCTATTCCTGGACCTTTCGGATCCGGAAAAACTGTTACACAACAACAATTAGCAAAATGGGCAGACGCTGATATAGTAGTATATATCGGATGTGGAGAACGT